>CAYJXC010000032.1:4485-6401 GCA_964374075.1 Candidatus Woesearchaeota archaeon | reverse complement strand
ATAAAAGCTTTGTGCCCCACCAGAAGAAAGAAGAATATTTTTAAAGAAGAGCGTGATGCATAAGAGCATGGGTGCTCATCTTGACAAACTTGATAGACGGCTTTACTTTCTGAACAAAAAGATCAAATTCTATCTGGTCAATCCCATCAACACCGAACAGGAAAGGAAGAAGGTCTTTGCTGATCCGACGTACAATCCGCAGCTACAGTATCGTGCATCACCTCATCATCTCTTTTCGATACGGCGGGAACTTTCTGAGATGCAGTTTGATGATTCGATCTTTGGAAGATTGCTCCATCAGAAACGGAATGAGTGGCTGAAGGAGGTTCTCATGCTGGAACATGTGGGAACACCGCGGTTTACGGCATGCTCACTCAACTTATATGGACGACCCAGTGCCGAGCTTACCCAGAAGGCGAAACAGCTCTTACGACTTCCATCCCGGGAAGAACGTGGAACCTATCAAGGGTTTTCTTCGGTGAAGAAGTTTTTGCATGCCATGCTCGATCAAGGACTCCAATGGAAGATACGCCAGAAAGAGATGGTGGTGGGAGCAGCGTTTGATGTGGGTGAGAAAACGTTGTTTATCAACCCCAAGAAGAGGTTCAGTGAGCATGACCTGAAGCGACTGGTGGTGCATGAGATTGAAACTCACATCAGACGAGCGGAAAATGCAAAGAAGAAGAAACAGAAGCTTTTTTTGATTGGGTTTCCGCATTACCTGATGACGGAGGAGGGATTGGCTGTCTACAGCGAGGAGCAGGCTGGACTTTTGAGCAATGACCTTCTGAAACGGTATGCGGGACGTGTGGTGGCAGTTGATCTGGCTTTGCAGACGTCTTTTCATTCGGTGTACACCACACTCTTAGAGTATTTTCCCAAGGAAGAGGCGTTCACGTTGACGATGCGGGTGAAACGAGGTCTGAAGGATACGTCGAAGCCCGGGGCATTTACGAAGGATTATGTTTACTTACAAGGATATCATAATATTAAACAATTTGTTCAGAAAGGCGGGGATGTCCAAGCACTGTATGTCGGGAAGATTGGTATTGAACATGTACCTTTTTTGAAGTATTTGAATTAACACCATATTAATCGCTATAACATCATGCCCAGTTTTCTCTTCGAGATCTCGAATATGGCCTGGATTAATATGCTGAAGACTTGTTTTTCTGCAATTTCCTCTGCTATTTCTTTTGGGAGCATTTTAGGATACAATGCACTTAATGTCAACGCAGCTTCTCCCTGCACTTTTAATGCGTAGGCAAAGGTTTGCTCTGGACTCCAAATCCTGGCCATCTCATAGGTGCCATAGCGACCAGCTGCGAGATCTGCTGGACTGAGAGCAACTCTTTCTGGTTTCAGTGGTTTGGGCTGTGTCTTTTCCATATTTACCATGCTCCGACGCACTCTGGATGCTTAGGGAGATTGAAGACTGTTTCGTCTCTCCCTGGACCGATTGACACTCCAAAAATCGGACAGGAGATTGATGGTTTGTATTCGCTGAAATAAAGTTCGTGCTGCTGCAGGAAGTCATGCAGTTCAGCAGGAAGGTGAGTGATACTTCCTTGCACATACATCGCCCTGTAAGGTTTTAGCGCTTCGTCCACTGCAACAGGATCGGATAGATCTTTTGGACCATCCCACAAATGCCATCTGAACTTTTTTGCGAGATAGACTGGCTCATCGATTGTGCTGAGATCGGCCGGCACTTCTTCAGTTACTTCACCATTTATTCTGTAACCTACAGAGACCTGAATGTCGCGGTCCTGGACGCAGTCCACACGGGTGATGTAAATGCCATCACAATCATTTAGCTGAACAGATCGTTTGATTAACGCCCAATCAGGATACCCCACACGCCTCTTCCTTCCCGTTGTAGCGCCAAACTCTCCTGCACACTGATCCGTGTGGCG
>CAYJXC010000032.1:3580-4475 GCA_964374075.1 Candidatus Woesearchaeota archaeon | reverse complement strand
ACGCTTTGGAAATCATCCTGCGCCAATGTTGGCAAAACACCATTCCCGACACGCGTCGGATAGACTTTTTCCACTCCATAAATCCTGAAGGCCTTTCGCGGCAAACCTAGTGAACCAAAGGCATAGGACATGAGCAAATGAGAGGAGGTGACTTCTGGAACAGACCCCATATCAACATCCAGCATCGTTCCCTGCGCGCCTTCGATGATGATATGATCACCTCCCTTGAGGTAATCCTGCAACCGGTATTCCAACCTTTCTATTGATGGTGCAAGCTCTCTTCTCATAGGATCATGAAGAGCAATAAGTTGTTCAGTATAATCATTAATGTTAGATGTTATTCCTGCAGCGCATATTTCTTGTTCCTTCATATGAAGTACTTCTTTCAAACGTTGCGGGAATGTATTTGATACATACTCTGCTGCTGTTATTCTTGTCGCACGACGAGCATTATCTTCATAGAATGGACCAATACCTGATTTGGTGGTACCAATACCTTGATCCCCTTGCTCGCGCCAAGCATCCAACTTTCGGTGATAATCAAAAAGAATTCCTGTTCTTTCGGAGATAAGGATTCTTCCATCATATTGAAATAAGCTTCGTGCTTCGTTCACTTCATTCACAAACTTTTCAGGATCAAAGGCAACATGCGGGCCAATCGCAATATCACTCTTTGTTGCAAGACCACTGGGTGCAGCATGCACCACAAACTTTTGAAGAGTTCCATCAAGTTTTCTCACATACAATGAATGACCGGCATTTGGACCACCTTGGAAACGAACGACCACTGTTCTTTTCTGCCTGGATATACTTTGCGCATAGGCTGCACGAGCATCAACAATCTTTCCTTTTCCTTCATCTCCCCATTCCAACCCTACTATCGCTTCAAGAACTT
>CAYJXC010000032.1:0-3570 GCA_964374075.1 Candidatus Woesearchaeota archaeon | reverse complement strand
CTATAATTAGGCGGTTCTCGCGTAATGTGAATAGAATGGGGGTGCGATTCTCTCTGGCCGGCATTCGTGATCCTCCAAAAGTTTGCTTTTTCTTTCAGCTCCTGAATCGTTGCTGCTCCAACGTACCCCATACCACTTCTTAATCCTCCAAGATATTGAAAAATAATGTCTTTGAGTTCACCGCAATAAGGAACAATGCCCTCCACTCCTTCAGGAACAAATTGGCTGCTTCCTCTTTGACGATAGCGTTCACGAGAACCTTGACGTTCTTCTAGGGCACTTAATGAACCCATACCACGATAGGTTTTCCATTGCCGTCCTTCAAATATTTCTAGTTTTCCCGGCGATTCTTTTGACCCAGCAAGCATATTTCCCATCATGACAGAATCAGCGCCAGCACCAATGGCAATGGGAATATCTCCCGAATATTTTAAACCACCATCAGCACAGACGGGAACTCCAGATAATCTGGCAATTTTTGAGCAATGATACACTGCAGTAACTTGAGGACAGCCTACTCCTGCAATGGGGCGCGTTGTACAAATCGAGCCCGGACCCTGTCCAATTTTAATTCCGTCTGCACCTGCCTCTAACAGACGCTCTGCTGACTCAGGTTCAGAAATGTTCCCCACGACAACATCAAGAGAAAATCTTTTCTTGACTTCTTTGAGAGTTTCTAAAACTAGTTTTGAATCTCCATGAGCCGTGTCAATGACAATTACGTCAACTTCTTTTTTCACTAAACATTCGAGGCGTTGAAGAGCTTCATCTCCCGTTCCTACTGCAGCAGCTACTCTAAGACGACCTTTTTCATCAATGTTGTATACTGCCTCACTACCAGAGATAATTCTTTTCACATCGCTAAAGACATACATTCCTGCTAAATGACCAGAGCTATCAACTAAGGGAAGCACTTTCTTTTTTACCTCTGTCATTTTATCGTAAGCAGTATGTACTGTGATTCCTTTCTCTGCAGTCAGTAATTCCTTTGACATCACCTCATGGACTAAACGATTAGCATCATCACAGAAATCAAAATCATTGTGTGTGATAATACCTACAAGAAGACCTTCCGCATTAACAACTGGAAATGTATGAAAAGAAAGCTGTCTTTTTTCTCGCATCTCTAGTACTGCCCGGATGGTATCGTCCGGCGTGACACACACAGGCTGTTCAATGAGCGCGCTCAGATAATGTTTGACTTTACTCACTTCTGATGCCTGTTGCTCTGACGTAAAGTTGCGATGAATAACCCCTATTCCCCCTAGTTTTGCAAGTTCAATTGCCATTTCATGTTCAGTTACCGTATCCATTGCTGCACTGACAATGGGAATTTTCAAGGGAATATTGCGAGAAAATCGCGTTTCAAGGGTAACCTCATGCGGCATAACCTCGGAATGCCCCGTTCTCAAGCGAACATCATCAAAGGTTAATGCAACTTGCAAGCGAGCCATCTCAGCAAAGAATGTGTCTTTTGGCAATTCATCTCCTGTCATAGTTAAAAGTGCGCGAAGCACCGTTCCAATGTGAAGGCTATAGCCATCTGATGTTTGTTGACTGCTTTGATTACTTCAGCGTCGTTGACTGAACCGCCAGGCTGGATGATGGCAGCCACCCCATAGCATACAACTGTATCATTATCCAGACTTTTTCCCACTATCAAGAACCTAAGAACCTCCCAGGATATTCCATCTTCACTAATGTTTCTAATACCATTATTTTCACTCCACTATGCCGAAAGATACTAACGCTTCGAGAATTTCTGCTCGTGGATTTTCAATAGTTGTTATATGCCACCCGGTAATTTTCTCTGCGAGAGAAGTGTAGATGTGCGACACTTTCATCATTTCATCAACAGGCACTCTTGTGGTTGCTGCAAGTGCCCTGCGTTCATCCATACGTTTTTTATTCAGCAGCACGTCACGATCATATGTATGCAAGAGGAACTGCCTGAATCCTTCTTTTGAGTTTTCGACTATTCTTCCTTCTCTATGTGCTTGTGCATCCCACATACGCGAGGAATCTGGCGTGCCAACCTCATCAATGAAGATCATGTAATATCTTTCTCTATTGTCGTGGCAGTATCCGAATTCGAATTTGGTGTCGACAAAGATTTGACCCATCTCTGCACACTGCTTGCTAATTATTTTGAAGCCTTCTGACAGCAACATTTCGTACCAGTCGATGTCTTCAGGGTTCAAAAATCCAAAGTCCTGATAGTTCATCAGGATTTGCTCTTTGGTAAGGTTTACATCATCTTCCTCAGGAACGCCTGGAATTCCGCGTACAATTCCCTTTGTGGTTGGTGTTATCAGGATTTCATCAAGACGTTGATTTTCTTGCAACCCGTCGGGCAAAACAATGCCACAAAACTTCCGTTGACCCTGTGCATAGGCACGCCACAAGCTTCCTGTGATGTACTGCCGCGCGATGGCCTCGATCTTCAGGGGTTGCGCCCGCTCGACGATCCATACCAAGGGATGAGGAATTTCAAGAAGGTGATTGCGTGCCAGACCTTCACAACCAAATTCATTAAACCAATGCTCGGCAATCATGTTCAAGGCGGCACCTTTGTATGGAACTCCCTTCAATCCTTCTTCCGCCTGCCAGTTGCAATCGAAGGCTGAGATGCGGTCGCTCATAATCATGACACCCAATTTTGCCGATGGATCAACCCCATGGTATTTCTGGCTGAGGCGCGCGCTATCTTCTGGCGTTAACCAATAGACTGAACGCACCTTTCCATTATGAACCAGCCCTTCATGATGAATAGGAAAAGTGTGTGTTTCCGTTAATGCGTGATGTTCAAGACTCATTGCTTTATTCACCTGAAAATTTTCTGCGAAGCCTTTCATCATCGTCTCTTAATTTTTTTGTTTTCTCTCCATTGCATGCGTGAAGCATTCCTATATACCTTTCATCTGTCATGCTCAACATTTGCGCGACTGCCCTTCCTACGTTTGATGGATGACCAACATACATATTTGAGCTTCCTAGAGGATTATTCATACAACTTGCATTGGGATGATCTGGAGGGCAACTAATGACTGGACGATAGGTTTGCCATGAAAGTGCTCCTGATAATGCATCGGTGCCTCCTGCAACTGCAATGTATATTAATCTTCCACCATACCTATCATATGTGGTTGTAAGATTTCGCAGAACCTGTGGTTGTTTATGTGCTGATGCCACACGCACCTCGTAGGGGATTTCGAATTGATCAAGAGATTTTACTATCTTTTCTATATGCGATTCATCACTTCCAGAACCAGCAATAATGACTGCTCCACCCTTCTTTTCTTTTACTCTCTCAAAAAAGCTTCTCTGCGTTGCTGTAGACTCTGTCATTATACCATCCCCTTCTTTCACTTTCGCCACTCCATTTTTCTATATAAGTATTCTGCGACTTTGATGTCTATCTTTTGATGTATAGGTTCTTTCTCTTCTCCTTTCATCTTCTCATCGTACTATAAGAAAGCGTGATCTTCTGAACGTTCTTTCGCTATGACCGAGAGACATGTGAACTACTCAGGCCTAAAGGCCTGAGCGTCCTGCTTCATCGACCGAACT
>CAYJXC010000031.1:0-6480 GCA_964374075.1 Candidatus Woesearchaeota archaeon | reverse complement strand
GAGATCAAAGGATGAGATAGGGATATTCCTCAAGAGTGCTGCAGCTCCGCCCACCAACAGAATATTGGCAATGTTTGAACCTATCAGATTTCCCATGAGGAGGTTGGGTTGTTTCTTTCGCGCTGCGGCAATGGTCACCATGAGTTCTGGGAGTGATGTTCCTAGTGCTATGGCTGAAAATGCAATGATCTCTTGTGGGATCTGCACAGATGCAGCGATGTCAGCTGTGGAAATGATCACATACTTTGCACCCAGATACAGCATCACACTTCCTATAGTGATGAGGAGCACTTCCTTCACATAGTCACTTATTGCTGCTCTTCTTTTCCTTTCCCTTCCCAGTTCCTTTGCAATAATTCTTTTTTTCTCTTCATCTTTTATCAGCATCAGCGTGTACATGACAAAGATGATGAGGAGGATGCTGCCTTCTCCTTGTGAAATGGTGCGGTTGAGAGCGAACAGGTACCAAAGGATGGATATGGCCATGAGAAAGAGTGTGTCTTTATGGTAGAGGTGCTTTTTGGCATTCATCACGGTGAGCACAGAGGCTGTTCCTAAAATCAGACCTATATTGGCAATATTACTTCCCATCACAATGCCGGCTGCCACTTCTGCTGTGCCCTTGAGAGCACTCATCACTGCAGTAGCAAGTTCTGGGAGAGAGGTGCCTATGGCAACGATGGTTAAGCCAATGATGAACTCAGAGACGCCACTCCGGTGGGCAATCTTTTTGGCTGCCTCCACCAGCACGTCTGCTCCTTTGAGGAGTATCGCCAATGACGCTAGAAAGATGAAGAGTGTGAGGAGCATGGGTGTGCACACCTTTTCTTTTTTTCCTGTTTTATGGCCTTTTTATACTCTGTTCTGCTCCTTTGGGGGGAAATGGGTTTAAATGACTTTGGGGGGATTTCTCAGACTTTCAGAAATATTTATATACTCTTGGTACTCACATCGAAACACTATAGGTTAGTGATAATAATGGCACTCTCTGACTTCATCCTTGTCCAGCAGTACGTCACCGTGATCCTGCTTATCGTTACAGCGGTGGTGTGGCACCGTTTGCGCCTGGAGGCTGATTTAAGCCAATTCCGCGCCTCACGCGTCTATGGCATGACCCTCTTGTTAACCATTCCCTTTCTCATCAGTGTGATGACCTTTCTTCCTGGTGCGATTGTTTCTGTGTTGAACCATTTGTTGTTTCTCTTGATTTTTGTTCTGCTGGCAGTGAGAAGCATGAGGAGCTATCGCAGCGCGTTTGCTGAACGAAAAGAATCCTTGCGTGAGCTGTATGAATATGCTGGCAAGCATCCCATCCGCCTGGAGTTTGCACGCCACATTGTTGACCCTGAGATGAAGAAGATCTTTGACTTGAAGGAGAAGCTGGCCCTGGAGAAGCGGGAGGTGCAGATGAAGATGAGAACATTGGGGCAACGCGAGGAACGCATCCAGCATAAACTGCAGCGCATCGAGGAGGTGGAGAAGAAGATTCGCGAGGAGGACATGGCGCTTGCCAAGAAGCAGATGGAGGCTCGCGATCGTGAACGCCAGCTCTCGCACAAGGAGAAAACCTTGCAGAGCACGATTGCTGATTATGAGGACTTAAAGAGAAGAACTGCGGAGAAGGAGAAGAAGCTGCGCGATCGGCTGAACCTGTTGGAGGAGAAGGAGGCTCAGCTGCATCAGGAGTATGACCAGCATAAGACAGATGTCAAGAAGAAATTAGAGGAAAACTACCAGAAGCATCGTGATGATGTACGCAAGAAGATGGAGCAGCGCGAACAAGTGTACAAGGAGCGCGAGGATGACTTAGCACACTATCGTGATGAGTTGAAGACACAAAAGCGCGAGGTGCAGCGCAGGAAGCAGGAACTGGATGATCTGAAGGACGAAGAGGAAGAGATCAGGAGGGAACTCACGAAACTGCAGCGCGTGCGCATTGAACAGCAGGGAGAGAAACAGGAGATTGCTGTCTTGCGGAGACAGCTGAGGAAGGAGCGCGAGGCGTTTGAGGACGATCGGGATGAGGTGTTGCTGATGCAGGAGCGCGTGAAGCGGAAAGAAACTTCCCTGGAGAAGCGGGAAGAGGATCTGAAGAGGGACATCGAACGCATGAAACAGCACGAGCAGGAGGCGAAGCAGGCACTTGAAGATGCCAAGAGACGAGAGCGCGATGCGCGCGAGTCGCAGCAGAACTTGGAAGCAGAGAGGCGCGAGGTTGCGCGGCTCAAAGAGAGGTTGGGGGAACGTACTGCCCTGAAGGGAAAGAAGAACGGCACTGGTGGATTCTTGCATTCGCTCCTTGTTGAGGGCAATGGCAAGGGAAAGAAGAGCAAGGGAAAACAGAAGGAGATGATGATGGGAGAACTGAAGAAGGGAGTGGAGAGACTTTCCGGTCTCTTCGGGTTGTAGGTGCAGCATGGTACTGAATGAAGTGTTGCTGGGCATGGATGTGTTGACGTTGCTGTTTGCGCTGGTCACCCTGGTGTACCTGAAGCGGAACAGAGAATATGAGCGTCTTGAATTGGAGAGCGGGGTGAATGCCCTCTTGTTCGGGATGTTTTTCCTGTTTATTGCGCTCTTGATTACCACCTTTGTTGATTTGGGGAAGGTGTATGCACCGGTGCTGGCTCAGCTGCTGCCACAGGCACAAACGTATGTCGGCTATTTGCAGAACATCAGTGACCTTGCATTATTACCCTTGTTTGGAGTGTGTTTCTTGGTTGCTGTGCTGCTAGTGAAGAAGCATTTGCCGCGCGTGAAGAAGACTGAAGAAGACTGAGAGTTCATTATTTTGGTTTGTCTGGCACTTCATGATGTTTCAAGCAGCGACACTGATAGCCTTCTTTTTGGTCACCGATAAGGATAATGGGGGAGTGATACGAGGCTGGCTGACCATTCACCAAGCGTTGAGTGCGTGTGGCTGGTGCGCCACACCCATCATAGTCGCAAATTCCTGTTAACTTGTGCACCATATCCGCCATCGCCAATAACTTGGGCATCGGGCCAAAGGGTTCGCCACGGAAGTCGAGATCGAGACCTGCTGCAATGACGTTCACATCTCGCTTCAACAATGTTTCAATGACCTCAGACATTTTTTCGTGGAAGAATTGGGCTTCGTCAATGGCCACCAGATGCACTGGGGGAGTCACCATCTTCAGTATTTCTTTGGGGTTCTTTTCATCTACTGCCATGCACTCACATGTCAACGATCCAAAACGAGAACTGACATTTTTGCTGCGCGTGTCGAGGGCAGGCTTGAAGAACAGAAAATTACATCCCTTGATGTAATTCAAGTTATCCACACGATGAATCAGCTCGCGTGTTTTTCCGCTCTTCATCGGGCCGCAGTAGAGCTCGAAAATGCCTGGCTTGATGTAGGGATTGTACGGAGTCACCATCTTCGATGTGGAAGGAACTCCACTTTCTTATAAAGTTCTCTCTTGTGCACTGTCTAGATGCGCCAACACAGAAAGCTTTATAAAGGAGCATGGACCTTGTTCTGTTAGAATTCTGCATCGCTTTTGAGGATGCATCTCATGACGTTTCCTATCAAGAAAAGAGCAGTATGGTGATGTGAGGAGCTATGTCCTACGACCAGAGTGAAGATCTGAAACAGGGTATTCGCAAGGGAACCACGACTGTTGGGCTTGTTTGCACAGATGGCATTGTGCTTGCTGCAGACAAGAGGGTCACCCTTGGAGGGATGGTGGTGGGGCACAAGAAGTTTGACAAGGTGTACAAGATCACGGACAACATTGCATTGACAGTGGCAGGATCAGTGAGCGAGGTGCAGCTGATCATCAAACTGTTGCAGGCAGAGCTGAAACTGAAGAACATTCGCACCTCTACACCACCAACCGTGAATGAAGCCGTGAACTTGCTGAGTGCGATTGTGTATCAAAACATCCGCAAGTTCAGCCCTATTATTGCCATCACGGGTTTTGTGCTCGGAGGGGTGGATGAAGGAGGATTCCATTTGTATGATGTAGGCATTGATGGCAGCTTGCTGAAGCATGAGGATTACTATGCGGACGGCTCGGGATTTATGATGGCGCTAGGCGTGTTTGAGACCTTGTACAAGAAAGATCTGAGGGTGAACGAGGGCATTAGCTTGGCAGTGAAGGCCATCAATGCTGCGATTCAGCGTGACACTGGCTCAGGCGAGGGCGTGGATGTGTGGACGATCACGAAGGCTGGTGTCCAAAAAGTGCTAACGAAACAGATTGAGCGCAAGCTTGAAGCATAATCTCTTCTCGATATTTTTCACACGGAACTGAACGATGGTGCAGATTTTAGATGACATTCTGAAGGACCTGCCGAAGGGCGTGATAAGCGACTCGGTGTTTGAAGGAGCTAATATTATTTTGTATACAAAAGACAAGGATTTCTTTTTGACGAAGGGGGAGATGATTCGGGGGATTGTGAATCGAATCAAGAAGCGGATAGAGCTGAGACCGGATCCGAGCATTACGATGGAGATCGAGAAAGCAGAGGAAGTGATCCGCGGCATCATCCCTGCAGAGGCTGTGGTGGGTACTGTGTTGTTTGATCCGCAGCGCAGCATGGTGATTATTGAAGCAGAGAAACCTGGCGTGGCTATCGGAAAACAAGGAGATGTGCTGAAGGAGATCCGCAGGAAAACCCTGTGGGTGCCCCAGGTACAGAGGACTCCGGCATTGCGCAGCCAGATTATTGAAAACATCCGTTCGGTGTTGTTTCAGAACAATGATTATCGCAAGAAATTTCTGCATAAGGTGGGATCACGCATTTATGCGGGATACACGAAGGAGCGGAAGGAAGAGTGGGTGAGGGTCACGTTCTTTGGGGCAGGACGGCAAGTCGGGAGAAGCTGCGTGTTCTTGCAAACACCGGAGAGCAAGGTGCTGCTTGATTGCGGGGTCAATGTTGCGTACGATGACTACAATGCCTATCCGCTGCTGGACAGCCCGGAGTTTAAGATTGAAGAATTAGATGCCATCATTATTTCCCATTCGCATATTGATCACAGCGGGTTTGTGCCGTTCTTGTACAAGATGGGATTCAGAGGGCCTGTGTATTGCACAGCACCGACACGGGACATTTCTGCGCTGCTGGCGCTGGATTACATTGGGGTGGCGTTCAAACAAGCGAGGAAGATGCTGTTTGATGTGGAGGATGTGAAGGAGATGGTGAAGCACACGATTACGCTGGATTGGGGGGAGGTGACTGATATCACTCCTGATCTCAGGCTTACGCTGTACAACTCTGGGCACATTTTGGGGAGCAGCATGGTCCATTTACATATCGGCAATGGGTTACATAATTTAATCTACAGTGGGGACCTCAAATATCTGAGAACACAGGTCTTGGATCCTGCTGAGACAAACTTCCCTCGCTTAGAAACCTTGATCATTGAGAGCACGTATGGCGGGAGAGCTGACATTCTCGGATCGAGGAAGGAAGCTGAGCTGCGATTGATTAGGAAAGTCAATGATACGGTGAGAAGGGGAGGGAAGATTCTGGTGCCGGTGCTAGGTGTAGGGCGAGCGCAAGAGGTGATGCTGATTCTGGAGAAGGCGATGCGCGAGGGATTGCTGGAGCGCGTGCCGATCTATGTGCAGGGAATGGTGTGGGACATCACTGCTATCCACACGGCGTATCCTGACTATCTCAACCGTGATTTGAGAAAGGCGATCTTCCACCGGGATGAGAATCCCTTCTTGAGCGAGATCTTTAAGAAAGTGGGAAGCAAGAAGGAACAGGATCTTATCATTGAGGAGGGAGGACCTTGCGTGATCTTGGCAACAGCCGGGATGTTGAATGCAGGCGCGAGCTTGGAGTACTTCAAGCGTCTTTCTGACAACCCCAAGAATACTATTGTGTTTGTGAGCTATCTTGGAGAAGGAACCATTGGACGCAAGGTGCAGAATGGGGAGAAGACCCTTGTGCTTGCAAATGGCAATAGGCCTGAAACGATCCATGTAAACATGGAGGTGGCGACGATCACGGACCTGACAGGACATGCTGGGCGAAATGAGCTCCTGCGCTTTGTGCATCACCTGAACCCGAAGCCGAAGCGCGTGATTGTGAACCATGGGGAAGCCACGAAGTGCCTGGAGTTGGCGAGTTCGCTGCACAAGATCAATGGGATCGAAACGAATGCGCCGAGAAACTTAGAGACGATCCGGTTGCGATGATTTCCCCTTTATGAGACACTATCATGAATTTTTTCGGTGTTTTGAATAACCTTGACTGGAATACGAAAGAGGAGTGTATGAAGGATTTGAGGCGTTCTTTCGATAAAAGATTACCATGATAGGCCTTGATACACGTGCAATTATTGTACATGTTTAGCTCCCCGATCAGAGGCAAATTTAACCTCCGTTCCACTGAAAACTTTTAAGAAAGTGAAAAAATAAGGCTAAAATGAGCTTCGTTTCAAAAACAGCTAAACACGTACGGAGCGTGAGATTATGACCATTTACCAACCTAGTGCACACT
>CAYJXC010000030.1:0-6513 GCA_964374075.1 Candidatus Woesearchaeota archaeon | reverse complement strand
GGATACTGTGCATTTGTCACTAAGAAAGTGCTGATCTTTCGTTTGTGGAATGCAGCAATCATCTCATTGATGCGCGGATACGTAATAGGCTCTCCTGTCAACGACAAGGCAACATGCTTGACATCTTTCAACGCTTGATCAACAAAAGTTTTATTCGCTTTTTCACTTCCCTTGAATCCAAATAATAACTTTTGATGAGCAATCAAGCTTTCATCAATCAGTTCAATCGGATCATCGATCCCTCCATACCAACTCTTGCTCACCGGTGCTTTGTAATCTCTCCAACAGAACTCGCATCTATTCGCACAGGACATGCTCGTGGTCATCTGCATGCATTGATGACTTCGAATGCCATAAAATGTAAACTTGTAGCACCCCCCTTCCCCGCGAACCATACTCTTCGTCCATCCGCAGGTCTTCACCGCGCTATGCTGATGTTTGCCAACGATTCTATAGCCCTGTTTTTCTAACTCCTTCTTCATTACAGGTAGAAGCATAGAAAGAAAAAAATAAGAGTATTCTTAAATGTTACGTGAAAGGAATGCTCCCGTCGGGATTTGAACCCGAGTTATCGGATATTTTTGATGGTTATCTCGAAAATCCGATGTCCTTTCGGCATAGGAATACTAGACCGGACTAGACGACAGGAGCGTCCTCGCTAAAGACAGAGTACGCTACTTTTAAAGTTAACGACAAATCAAAGATGGGCTCGGACAGATTTGAACTGTCGACCACCAGCTCACCTAGCACTTCCTTCTCAAGTAGCGAAGGAGAGTCATATAAGACCTGCACATCCAAGGTTTGGTGCTCTTACCAGGCTGAGCTACGAGCCCATAACAAGAAAAGAAGATCTCACATTTTTAAACTCTTCTCTTATGCAAACAATCCAATAATCCAGTGCCACAAGCGCACCCAGAATCCTTGGCGTGCTGGTTGTACAACAGCAGGTTCTTCATACACAACACAATCTCGAGGGCATACTTCTCCCGTATCACACACCCCATCGCCACAGGCGGGAGTGCCAACAGCAACATGCTCTTCTTCAAATGAAATTATCTGACAATCACGCGGGCAGTTCATGAATCCCTCATCCTCATCGCAGTTGTTATTCCCGCACCGATCAACAGCACTCGTCCTCACCGCAGTAACCTCCTCGGGAGCAAAGACAAGTTTCACCACACCAAATGCCTGTGACAGGGGATAAGCAATGTTTAAGCGATCAGGATTCCCGTTGTCTTTTTCTAGATACACCCCATACCTGCTCATGGCCTTCGTTCTGCTGTTTTCCGTTTCAATGCTCAAACTGCTCTGGCTGTTCAACTCAACATCAACACCACTTCCGCTCGTCACGACACGAATTGTAATCGTTTCATCCGTCGCATTCTCATCAAACTGGCTGCCGTCAGTTGTTAACGTAAAGTCAACGCTCGCTCCTGGACTCAAGCTACTCCCCAAATCAAAAATCCCTCCGCCATCGCTAATAATCTTCACCTCGCTCCCATCCACATCCCCATCGCCATCCAGATCAATCGCCAGCGCATAATCCGGAGCTCCTCCCACAAACACGCGATACGTCTTGCCAGACGCAACAAGTTCTCCACTCGCATCTGTTCCCTCTGTTCCTGTATAGCTTACGCTCTTCCCGCCCTCAGCAAGCTCGTCAAAGTGCAGGATCTTGGCTGCAGTGTCAATGCTCTGGTAGCGAAGCACATTCGTAATCCCACTTTTACCATTCTCGCTTGTAACAATAAAGTAATCCCCCGTGTCCACACTAAATGTGCTGCTGCTGGCTGTTTCTAGGAAGTGCACGTCATCCTCACCGTCTCGAATCACCGAGCTTCCCCCGCTGTTCTCTGCAACGCCAACGACATACGATTGCCCCTTCCGATTCGTAAACTTCAAGTCATACTGCCCAGTGCCAGCAGGATCCAAAATGATGCTCGTGCTCCCCCTCTGCTCCAACCCCCCATACTGGATGTCCCACGGTGCGAAGAATGCCTCGGGCGCATCAAGGTAGTCTCTCGCCCCACGTCCTGGTGGAATGTACAAATCTCCTCCCCCCTCAGTGTCAGGTTGCAAGCGATAGGTAATACTGAGCAACTTGTACTCACTCCCGACAGTGGTGCCGCGAAGTTTCACCTGTCCTTCACCAAGAGCAGTGCCATCCACTTCCACACTCGTGCTAAAACGAGTATCAGACGCATCATCCTTCAAGGTCAACGTTCGTGCTGACACAAACAATTTCACAAAATCAGTTCCCTCTAAGGATTCGTGCACATACAAATCTCCAACTCCAACCATCACATCGCCGACAAACAACACATCTCCTTCACGTAATTGCTTGCTCAGTTTTCCATCAATCTTCAACGTAACGAGCCTTTGCATATCATCAAGAACAAACAGGGTGATGGTGTATTCCTTCCCGCCAATGGTGTATGTTTTGGTTTCACCTTCAGAGATCACATCAGAATAATCCCCACCCACCAGCCGCAAGGTGACCGTGTTGCCATTCTTCTCCGCCTCCGCAATGGTGTACTCACGTCCAAGAAGGGTGATGTCACGATCATCCAGATCATCTAATCGCGTTCCGCTGATGCTGCTTTGCAATCCATCCTCAAATTCCAATTCATATTCAAACAAATAGCCTCCTCGCCTGAAGTACAGCACATCGCCAATGCGATTGTCCTCATCCTCTGCAAACACCACGCGCCCCGTCCGAATATCATCATTGAAGCGAAGATATTGGTGGTATTCCGTCAACCCAGCCCGTGTGGACACCTGTCCACCCTGCAACGCATCCAGTTCACTCTCCGTCAGCGTGCTCTGCACATCTCCCAAATATTCATTCAGCTCAACCTGATCACCAGACGTCCCCAAGACATAAGTTTCTCCGCCAGCTGGAATGCTGGGTTGTGCAGCAACTCTCGTACATGCTCCATTTTCACATCCGCCAGGACACGATGCAAAAGCAAACTGGAGTTCTCCATGTTCACAGAAAAACTCCTGAATCACCTGCTCATCAACACACGTATCCCATGCTTCTTCGCCACCAGGAACAACCACCTTCCCCTGGTAGAAGAGGTTGTACCCATCCCCATCAGTGCACTGTTTCGTCACATACCCAAGATACACTGGCCGGGAAGCGCTAAAGGCAATCAACAGAATGACCAATCCCAACAGCACCACGTTCGTCTCACGAGAATCCATCATCACCACTCTTCACATGAAGAGAGCATGAACTGCTATTTAAAGCTTAAGATGTTAAAGAAGGGCGATAATGTCTCGTTGAAAAGCCTTCAGCACGTCAGGCGTTATCCACGATCGCGGATGTCGATACGTCACTCCATCTTTGTTTTTCAATCCCAAGGAAATGAGCTTATGTTGTTCTAAGAACTGCAAAAGCTGTTCACAGTGAGGAACAAAAGACTCATCAAGTTTCCCCCATTGCAAAATGATCTTCGAACCACGAGGATATGTTTCCAATCGAGTATACAGAGGATTGTTTTTATTTCTCATCTGATCATCCATCCGAAGAAGTTTATCTTGTTGCGGCTCAGCACGATTAAACAAATTCAGCACCTCAACTTCATATCCGGAATGCAGAAATGCTTCGCGTACTTTTCTCATGGTGAAGTCGCGTGCAAACCCTCTCTGGTCACGAAAAGCTCCAGGATTCAACATGACAAGAGGAACGCGTTTCTTGATGTCAACAGCAGGAGAGAGTTGTCTCAACAGCACATAATGTCGGTATATTCCATCGCCATCAAATTTCACCAGCCACCTGGTATCCCCAGAACCATACTCAAAAGACTGTTCCATAGGCACAACAAGAAAGAAGGTGTATATTAAATGTCTGATCAAAAGAAGAAAAGAAAAAAAGAAGAATTGTTGACGAGGCAAGAATGATTACCTGCGTCGTCTTCTGGCCTCGCTGCTTCGCGCCCTTCGTCGTCGTGCCATCGGTTACACCTCCGTTCTAAAATGATACGTTTAAGAGTATCTTGTTCTTTAAATAATTTTCCCCGATCAAAGCAAAACCTTTTTATCCCATCCATCGCTCAGCATCGCATGCTCATCGGTCTGGTAGGAAAACCATCATCAGGAAAAAGTACGATGTTCAAGGCATTGACCTTAGCAGATGTTACTATAGCAAGCTACCCCTTTACCACCATCAAACCCAACGAGGGTGTTGCCTACGTGAAGATGGACTGCGTGGACAAGGAGTTCAACGTGCAATGCAACCCCCGGGAAGGTTATTGCATCAACCACAAACGCTTCGTTCCCGTCAAGATGATGGATGTGGCTGGTCTGGTGCCTGGGGCACACGAGGGCAAAGGTCTCGGATTGTCCTTTCTCGATGACCTCAACCAAGCGGATGCATTGATTCATGTGATTGATGCTGCTGGTGCCACCAACGAAAAGGGAGAAGCCATTTCACCAGGAACATATGATCCCGCCAACGACATCACTTTTCTCGAACATGAGCTGGATTATTGGTACCTAAACATTCTCAAAAAAGGATGGGAAAAACTCTTCCGCACTGCAGTGACAGAAAAGCAAAACATCGTGAAAGTCATTGCAAAACAACTTTCTGGTGTGAAAGTGACTGAAGATCATGTCAAGCAGGCACTCACAAAGCTTCCTGAAAACTGTGCGCAATGGAAAGAAAAAGATCTCCTCACGTTGAGTGCAGAGCTGAGAAAACAGTCAAAACCCATGGTGATTGCAGCAAACAAAACAGATCTTCCGCAGGCAAAAGCAAACATAGCAAGGTTCAAAGCACAATTTCCCCACCTCACCATTATTCCCTGTTCCGGTGATGCAGAGCTTGCACTCCGAGAAGCAGCCAAGAAAGAATTGATTGCCTATCTTCCTGGAGATGCCACGTTGGCAATGAAAAATTCTCTCTCCGAACAACAGAAAAAAGCACTGGTCTTTATCCAAGAAAACGTCTTGGGCATCTGGGGTTCCACAGGCATCCAACACGTTCTGAACACAACAGTGTTCGATCTGCTAAAATACATTGCCGTCTTCCCCAGTGGAGTCAACAAGTTAAGTGACCAATACGGCAAGGTCTTGCCAGATTGCTTCTTGCTTCCGCCGAACTCTACAGCGCTTGATTTTGCCAATCACATTCACACTGATCTCGGCAAAAACTTTGTGAAAGCTGTGGACATGAAAACAAAAAAAGTCATCGGAAAAGATCATCTCTTGCAACATCGCGATGTTGTCGAAATTGTAACAAAGAGATAAGTGAACTACTCCTCGGGCTAAAGCCCGAGGCTTCTCGGTAACCATGCTGATGCATGGTGCAATGACTGTTCGCGCACGTAGCGAAGAGTTGTTGGCAAGTCTGCATATCCGACGCTGGTTCGAAAAGTGCCCCTGCTCCACAAATGGCCTTGTGGATAGCGCAGTCTGAATTTTTCCTGCCCACGGAAGAAAAGGTAGCTGCTTCTGCCTTTCAGCAGCTGCGTTGCTTTGGCAACGCTCATCGTGTCAGGAATGCTGATGACTGCATGCAGGTGGTCAAGCATGACCTGCAATTCATGGATCTGAATCTTGTGTTCCTCTGCAGCCTGCCTAAGGCAGGCTTCCGCAAGATTCTTATACTTCTCCTGCCTGAATATCTGATAACGGTACTTCGGGCACCACTCAATGTGCCAGAAGTTGTCTCCAACTGAATGGGGATGTGATGTGTATTGCATTATCTTTGCCTCCCGGCCAGGCAAAGCTCACGCTACTGATGTGGGATCAGTGCATGGCGCGGCTTCGCCCGCCATGTTTTTTATTATTTTTAGAATTCAAAAGGAGTTCGCCATTCATCTCGCCCACTTAAGTAGGGAGATTTCTGGCGAAAAGATTAAAAGAAATAATTATTTCACAGAGATATCCAAAGTGACTTCCGGTCCAAATCCATCAACAACAGAAAGAGTGTAGGGGTTGTTGCTGGGACTAGATGCTGATCGTGAAAGGGAGAGGGGAAGATGCCGCGGTGAACTGCATCTTTTATCATTGGTGAAGGAGAGTCCGCAGATGTAGAAGTAGCGGACAAATCTGCCTTTCCCGTCGCGAATCTCGCCGCGTGTGTACACACCGCTCTTGCCTGGGTCAACGACAAGAATCAGCTCATCGCCGCGTTTCACAGTACTTTTGTCGGTATAGAGGCGAGTAATCTCATTGTTATCGCTCAGCACAAAAGATG
This sequence comes from Candidatus Woesearchaeota archaeon, assembly GCA_964374075.1. GTDB lineage: Archaea > Nanobdellota > Nanobdellia > SCGC-AAA011-G17 > UBA489 > CAYJXC01. The sequence continues at coordinate 308 of CAYJXC010000030.1, read as the reverse complement.
GTTCTTCAATAAAGCGCGAAGTAATTTGTTGCCTCTCTTTCACAACAAATCCTGTCAAGACCTGTCCCCCCTGAAACGCAAAGAACGACAAAAAAATAATCACCATCCCCAGCAACAGCACCAATTTATTACGCATACGTATAGTCACCTTCTTCTTCTATAAAAACCTTCTCCTCACACTTTCGTTGTGTAGGTTAGTGACATTTGATACCACCTAAAAAGGAGCATATGCTCCACAAGACGAGGTGTTATAAATGAAAAAAGATATTGCCAGACGAGAATTTCTTAAACTTAAACTACAAGGTTGT
>CAYJXC010000029.1:0-6570 GCA_964374075.1 Candidatus Woesearchaeota archaeon | reverse complement strand
CTGTTCATGTTCGCGTCATGAACATGCCACCGGTCTGTGACCGGTGGTTCTTGACTACCTCCAAGCCCCAACGCGGATCGCGCTTGTTGTATGACACGCCGAAAATTAATCGAGGACATGTTGCTGCGACTTTTCAAATAATTCTGAAGATCAGCACGAACGGTTCTCATAAACAACAAAATCAAAAGATCATTTATAAATTTTGGTCTATGATTATGAGGAAGCCTTTTAAACTTCTCAGCGTGATGGTTAAGTATTCCATATGGGCCCGTGGTCTAGAAGAACCTTTCTTGAGAGAAAGCTTCGGGAAAGAAGTTCTGGACAATGGCTATGACATCACCCTCACACGGTGGAGGTCACCAGTTCAAATCTGGTCGGGCCCACTTTCAAATTGGGATATAACACTCATAAAAATGAAAATGCTCCCGTCGGGATTTGAATTCTCGAACCTTATATTTCTATAAGATTTCCCGAGTTTCAAGCTCGAGAAGCTTGAGTCCTATCGGTAACTTATCCTAAGTTTAAACCGGACTAGACGACAGGAGCATATGAAGAATTCTTCATCTTCCATTTAAAAAACTTGTTGCCACGTCCAAAAGAGTGTGCAAATCCTCTAAAGAAGTGGAATGACTAATCTGTTCACGCAGCTGAGCTCCACCACACATTCCTTTAGTGAAGTACAATGCATGCTGTTTAATGACAGAGAAAGAAATCTGATGTCGTTCTGCAAGAGGTAAATAATCAAGAAATTGTTCTACACCAGAGATAGTGTCATATGTTCCTCGAGCAAGATAATCTTTAATCTGCTGAAAAATGTAAGGATTTCCTATCGCTCCTCGTGCAATCATGATGGCATCAACACCGCTTTCTTCCAAACGTTGGGCAAAGATCTCTGGTGTGAACACATCTCCATTGCCGATCACAGGAATGCTTATTGCATCTTTCACTTTTTTAATCATATCCCAATTTGCAGTTCCAGAGTATCCTTGCTCTTGAGTTCGTCCATGCACAGCAATCGCAGCAGCTCCGCTCTCCTCAACAATCCTGGCCACTTCAACAGCATTAATATGTTGATCATCAATGCCAATCCTGATTTTCACAGTGACTGGTTTCTTCACCGCATCAACCAAGCGTGATACAAGGCGTGCAATCAGCTCAGGCTTCTTCAGCAACGCACTGCCGGCTCCAGTCTTAATGACTTTCCAGGCAGGACATCCGCAATTAATATCAATGATATCAAATCTCTCTTGGACGCGCTGCGCAGCAGCAATGACATCATCTTCTCTATGTCCAAACAACTGAACAGCGGCAGGTTGTTCAGAAGGATCAACTGCAATCATCCTCCACGCTTGAGCGTTGTTTCTCACCAAACCAGTACTATTGACAAATTCAGTATACGTCAGTCCAGCACCATACTGCTTTGCTAGTGCTCGAAAGGCAACATCAGTGACGCCAGCCATCGGACTAAGAACGGCAGGAAAACAAAGCTGAGGAAAGGGAATCATTCTCATGGGAAAGAAGAGACGTACGTGTTTAGCTCCCCCGATCAGAGGCAAATTTAACCTCCGTTCCACTGAAAACTTTTAAGAAAGTGAAAAAATAAGGCTAAAATGAGCTTCGTTTCAAAAACAGCTAAACACGTACGGATTTCGGTGTGTCTATGACAGAATTGGTGTATGTCCACTTCTTTGAGATATCTTACGATGTCGCCCCTAAGTATGCATCAATCACTTGCTTGTTCTTTTGAATCTCTTTTGGCTTTCCCACAGCAATCTCCTTTCCGTAGTCAAGCACCACCACTTTATCTGCGATATTCATCACGAATTCCATATCGTGTTCTATGAAGAGGATGGTTTTGCCTTGCTTCTTGAGTGCCAACAATACATTCCCTATCTTCTTGAGCATGGTGGGATTGACGCCTGCAGCAGGCTCGTCCAGAAGGATGATTTCTGGTTCTGCTGCCAAGGCTTTTGCCATTTCGAGGAGCTTTTGCTGACCATAAGAGAGGTTGCCTGCTTGCTCGTCACTTTTGATATCGAGGTTCACGATGCGGAGATATTCCTCTGCTCGCTTTTTGTTGAATGCTTCAAAATCATACAGTGACTGCGGCGTGAGGAGGGCATGCCATAATCCTTCTCTGGTGTGCTTCATAGAGAGGAGCATGTTCTCCATGACTGTCATTTTAGGAAACAAACGAATCAGCTGGAATGTTCTGGCAATGCCTTTGCGTGCACGCTGATAGGGCGGAAGATGGGTGATGTCTTCGCCTTCTAGGACGATGTTCCCTTGATCTTGATGTGTGAAACCTGAGATGATGTTGAATATGGTTGTCTTGCCTGCTCCGTTGGGGCCAATCAACGCCACGATGGAATTGTCTTCTACCTCGAAGGAGCAACCATCGACTGCCTTGATTCCTCCAAAGTCCTTGTGGAGGTTCTCCACTTTGAGCTTAGCCGGTTTTGACATGGTGTGTTTTGTACAGTTTCTCTCCCATCAGGCCTTGCGGGCGATAGATCATGAGGATGATCAAGATGAGGGAGTAGATGATTTGGCGCAAGGCTGCAACGACATCACTGGGGAAATGGAGGAAGCGGAGCGGTTCTGGGAGGAGGACTAACAGTGCTGCGCCGATGATGGATCCTGGAATAGAGGCTAACCCACCGAGCACGACCATAGAAATGATCAGAATGCTTTCAATCATCGTGAAGGTGGAGGGATCGATAAACGTAATGTAGTGGGAGTAGAGGGAACCTGCACTGCCTGCGAATGCTGCGCCAACAACGAGAGCGATCATCTTGAATTGTGTGGTGTTTTTTCCGTTGGCTTGCGCTGCAAGTTCGTCTTCCCTGATGGCGCGCAAGACTCTGCCGAAGGGACTGTGCACTATTTTTGTTATGATGATGACGGTGATGAGGGCAAGGATAAAAGCAAGGATGAGGAATTTCAACGAGGTGTCGAAGGAGAGGAAGAGCGATGGTTTGGGAATGCCAGGAATGCCCAGAGGACCGCGTGTCAAGGATGTCCAGTTCTTGATGATCGAACGAATGATCTCGCCGAATCCGAGAGTGGCGATGGCGAGATAATCGCCACGCAACCGCAGGGAGGGGATACCAATCAGTAATCCAAACAATCCTGCACTGATGAAGGCTGCGAGCAATCCCACGATGAATGGAGCGCCTGCCAAGACGAGGAGAGCGGAAGCGTACGCTCCAATGCCGAAGAAGGCAGCATGACCGAGATTGAGAATGCCGGTGAATCCCACAATCAGATTGAGACTGACTGTTAGAATGATATAGATACAGATCAAGATGAGAAGATGATCAACGTATGCCATGTTATGCTCGCACCTCTTCTTCTTGCTTTGCTCCGAAGAGTCCTGTTGGTTTGACTAATAAAAACAGGATGAGAATCACAAAGGCAATTGCATCTTTATAGCCAGAGGGAATAAACCAAATGCCAATGTTTTCTGCAAGGCCGATAAGAAATCCTCCCAGTAACGCACCATAGATATTGCCAATGCCTCCGACGACTGCGGCTGTGAATGCTTTGATACCGATAGAGACACCCATCGTTGGTTGCAGGTTTTGTTCTAAGCCAACAAGAACGCCAGCAATTGCTGCCAATGCTGAACCGATGATGAAGACGGTTGAGATGATTCTATCAACGGGAATACCAATGATCGATGCCACTTCAGGGTTATCGGCCACTGCACGCATGGCCTTCCCCAGTCTGGTGTATTTCACAAAGAGATGGAGCAAGATCATTAATACAAGAGAGACGATGATGATGGTGATTTGGAGTTTGGTGATGATAGCACCGAGGATAGGGATGCCTGCTTCTACTGTTCCTGTGCCGAATGTTCTGATTTGTGCACCGAAGATGAGAAGAGCAAGTGCTTGCAAGAAAAGAGAGACTCCAATTGCGGTGATAAGTGGGGATAAGCGACCAGCATGGCGCAAGGGTTTGTAGGCAACTTTTTCGATGAGGAAGCCGAGGATGGCTGCGGTGAGCATGGCGATGATGGTTGCAACGATGAGGGGGAAGCCTAAGAGCACACTTGCTGTCCATGCCACATACGCACCCACCATGAAGATTTCACCATGAGCGAAGTTGATGAACTTGAGAATGCCATACACCATGGTGTAGCCCAAGGCTACGAGAGCATAAATACCACCAGCAATAATGCCATTGGCAATCAGCTGGGGAAGGATGGACATAGAAGATGCTTGCTTGTCTGTTTATTTAAAGATTGTTGTGGAGTGTTGTTACATATCTACCGTACGTGTTTAGCTGTTTTTGAAACGAAGCTCATTTTAGCCTTATTTTTTCACTTTCTTAAAAGTTTTCAGTGGAACGGAGGTTAAATTTGCCTCTGATCGGGGGAGCTAAACACGTACTATCTACCGGAAGGTTTATATGCTATATCTAGTTATATAATCACTATGGCGACAACTATACAAGTCAGCGAAAAGCTTCTCGGGACATTAAAACAAAGAAAGTTCTATGAGAAAGAGAGCTACGAAGAGATCATCTGGAACCTTATAGAAGACACCCGGGAAGTCAGCAGAGAGACGAAGCTGGAAATCGAACAGGCACGCGCGGATATCAAAGCAGGAAAATACTACACGCACGAACAGGTCAAGAAGAGGTTTGGTCTGTGAATGTATGAACTGCTTTATTCACCCGGCGCATTGAAAGCTTTAGAGAAACTTGATAAGCCCACACAAAGGAGGATTCTTACTGCATTAGAAAGGTTCAGGATAAGGCCTGAGTCCTGCGATATTAAGCGTCTTGTTGGTATGTCTGGCTATCGTTTTCGAGTAGGAGATTACCGTGTCATCTTTGATATCGAACAAAAGAAACTTCACATTCTTGTCCTCAAAATAGGGCATCGTAAGAGCGTGTACGGCTAGGCGCACATAAATAGTTCGTTCAATGTGAAAGGAAGCTGCAATAAAGATGTTTCCATTGTTTATGCTTCGTACTTCTCAAACTATTCTGCTTCATAAAGAATTTCTAGTTTTCCAGATCTTGCAATCTTTGTCACATACGAAGCTGTAGCAAGGTCGCCATTGTTGTCAAGGGCAATAGTCCCTGAGACTCCTTTGTATCCAGAAATTTGATATAATTCTTCTTTTATTTTTGTTGTATCTGTTCCTACCTTTTTCATGATATTAGCAATAATGTGTGTTGCATCATAGACTTGCGGGGCACAAATAGTTACTTCCTTTGCACCTATAGCTGTCATCTTAGCTCTAAACTCATCTGATATTGGAGTATCTACTACTGTCCACATCTTGCCTTCTCCTGCATTACTTGTTTCAGTCCAGATCTTGGTGTCATCCCATGCATCAGCACCTAATGTTGGTGTTGTTATTCCTAGCTCTTTCATTTGCTTGATACCAACAATGGATGCTTCTGTGTAACCGACAAAGTATATCATATCGGGATTGGCACTCTTGATCTTCGTGAGTTGCGTCCTTAGGTCTCGCGTATCCTGCTCGTAGCTCTCTTCAGCAACAATCTGGCCACCGAGTTCTTCAAATTTCTTTTTGAACACCTCTTTGATGCCAACACACCAATCTCCTAGACAGTAAAGAATAGCTGCTTTATTGGCATTAAGTTTATTCTTCGCAATATTCGCCCCATAGACCCCCTGATACGCATCTGAGGGATAATCTCTAAAGATGTAGTCTCCTATTGTTGTAATAGCTGGATTTGAGGAGCATCCTGAGAACATGACTACTCTTTTACTTTCGGCCACTGGAGCAACTGCCATTGTCTCTGATGAGCAGAGACCACCTATAATAACAGGCACATGATCAAGATTGATTAATTTATTTCCTGCTGTCGATGCGTCTTTTGCATTACACTTTCCATCTTCATAGATGACCTCTATTGTTCTCCCATTCACGCCGCCAGCATCGTTAATCTCCTTCACGGCTAGTTCCACTGCCTTTTGAGAGCTTACTCCGAGTGAGGCTGCATCGCCCGTTAAGGGGGCGAGGAATCCAATTTTAATGGGGCCTGATGTTGTTGTTCCCGGCGAGATATTATCTATGCCCCATAATACAAATCCAAGGATAATCCCAATGACTAGCCCAATAATCGTGTACGTTAGTCGTAATTTTGTGAGTTCTCTCATGGTTGTTACCTTTTTATGCCGTATGCATTATTTATAAGGATTCCTGTCTTTTTTTGTTCTATTTTCTCCTTAGTGTTTGCTACTTCTTTTTCCAACTTTTATTCCTCTCTCGAGGTCTTTGTAAGAGCCCGCTCTTTCTGAAACTTTTTGATAATTTCTCGCAGAGTTTCATTTCCAGTGAGCTCCTTTTTCTCTGCTTCTTTTCCTACACGTATTAGTTCGTTATTTTTTGTCATATCATTTTATTTCTTGCTGTTATATAAATAAATTTGTGATAATTTTATTCTTATAGGAATATTTATAAACACAAAAAAGAGTATGTTTGCGATGATTGAACCTACCCACCTAAAGAAGATACGAAAACAATTGTATTTAAGACAGCATGCATTTGCTCATAAAGCTGGGATCAGCGAGTCGATGGTGGC
>CAYJXC010000028.1:0-6595 GCA_964374075.1 Candidatus Woesearchaeota archaeon | reverse complement strand
AAAGAGTGTAGGAGGGAACTCCTACAACTATTTTTCGGTTAGCTAAACACGTACTGCATAACGAAATCTTTAAAAGAAAGTTCGACTTCTTAGGTGAGAGAAGAAGAAAAGGGGGAGATAGGTAGAACTCGTTGAAATAGCAAGCTTTATATAGGGATTTTTTGTTTTGTGTCATAGATGGAAGAGTCTTTCCGCTGTGCTGCAGTGATGGTAGGCCATTTCACACCATTTCAGGGCTTCCTTGAGCGTTTTACGCATAGCAGTGAGAACTCTCTCACCGTGCCCTAGTAGTCTAGTGGCTATGATACGGCCCTGTCGCGGGCACTCATGCTCATTGGCTCACAGAAAGGCCGTGGCGCGGGTTCGATTCCCGCCTAGGGCGTGTGGGCCGGTAGCTCAGCCTGGCAAGAGCACTTGGCTTTTAAGCCAGATGAAGAGACCAAGGGGTCGAGGGTTCAAAGACGACCCTTTTAAGAAAAGCGTTGTATGGAAAAACGCCACGAAAAGGGCGAAGGAAAATCCCTTCCGGCTCGCTCCTCTTTCACTGTCACCATGGCAAAAACGATTGTTGTCCAGCATCACGTGCTTGTTCCTCAGCATGTTGTTATGAGTGAGGATGACGTGAACCAGCTGTTGGCGAAGTACAACATCTCCAGGAAACAGATGCCTGGCATTTCTGCGAAAGACCCTGCGATCAAAGAGATGACTGTGAAGAGCGGCGATGTGATCAAGATTCTCCGCAACAGCCCCACCCAAGGAAAATCTGAGTTTTACCGCGTGGTGAAAGAATGAACGAGGCAACCATTCCCGGCGTGAACAGAAGGAACATTCTTCTGCACAAGTACTTTGAGAGGAACTCCTTTGTGGAGGCTGACATCCAGTCGTTCAACACCTTTGTGGATGTGGAGATGCACAAGATTGTGAAGGAGATGAGCGACGTTGTTCCCACGATTATCCCGCCGGAGATGGAGAACTTCAAGATCAGACTGGACAAGATCTGGATCACGAAACCGATGATGATTGAGGCTGACGGGAGCAAGCGAGACATCCTGCCGGTGGAGGCGCGACTGAGGAATATGACCTATAGTGCTCCGATCTACATTGAGGTGAGCGCGCACATTGACGGCGTGCAACGGGAAAGCTTCACGACACAGGTTGGACGCTTGCCCATCATGGTGAAGAGCAAGTACTGCCACCTGCATGGCTTGAGCACAGAGGACCTGATTGCCAAGGGAGAGGACCCAGAGGATCCCGGCGGCTATTTCATCTTGAATGGGAATGAGCGCGTGCTGATCACGGTGGAGGATTTGGCTGCGAACACGCTGTTTGTGGAGAAGGGGAAATCCGGCGCGAGCAGAACCATCGGCAAGATCTTTTCGGAGAAGGGAAGCTATCGCGTGCCGCATGTGATTGAACAATCAAAGGACGGGGTGCTGTACCTGAGCTTTACCCGCTTCAAGAGAATCCCCATCATTGCCGTGATCAAGGCCTTGGGCATGGTGAGGGACGATGAGATTGTGAAGCATATCTCTGAGGAGAAGCAGTATGATGACGTGTTCATCAACCTGTACAGCGTGCTGGAGTTGAAGACGGAGCATGATGCGCTGGATTATTTGGCGAAGAAGATTGGCATCAGCCAGGCGCAGGATGTGAAAATGGACCGGGCGCGGGAGAATCTTGACCGGTATTTGCTGCCGCACCTGGGCACTGATCCCAAGGACAGGATGTACAAGGCTGTCAACTTATGCAAGCTTATCAAGCGCTTCCTGACCATCAGCAAGGAGGACCTGGAGAACCAGGACAAAGACCACTACAAGCACAAGCGCCTGAAGATGAGCGGAGATTTGCTGTCTGATCTGTTTCGGGTGAATTTGCGCGCACTGATCAATGACATTCTCTACAATTACCAGCGCCTTGTCAAGAGGGGGAAATTCCAGAGCATCAAGATCATCATTCGCGACAAGCTGCTGACGAGCAGAATCAACAGCGCGATGGCCACTGGAGTGTGGGTTGGCGGACGGAAGGGATTAAGCCAGAACATTGACCGGACGAATTATCTGGCAACACTCAGCCACCTGCAGCGCGTGGTGAGCTTGTTGAGCAGCACACAGGAAAACTTTGCAGCGCGGGCATTACATCCGACGCATTGGGGACGCTTGTGCGCTATTGAAACGCCTGAGGGGACGCCCATTGGGCTGAGGAAGAACTTCTCCTTGCTGTGCACGGTGTCGCAAGAGGAGCCCAATGAAACGAAAGTGAGGAAAGCACTGGAGGGATTTGGATTACAGTACCATGACTGATGTCTATCTTGATGAGAAATACCTTGGACGCGTGGACCAAGCTGCGCAGTTCATCCAGCAGATCAAGGCTGCCCGGCGAGAGGGAAAAATCCCCCATCTCCTGAATGTATCGTATGATCACACCCTCCATGAGGTCCATCTTTTCCTGGCACGCGGACGAGCGCGACGACCGCTGGTTATTGTTGAGCAGGGAACACCAAAACTCACTGGAGAGATCCTGCAACGGCTGGAGAAGAATGAGATTGGATGGGACTACCTGATCAGCAACGGCATCGTTGAGTATGTGGATGCTGCGGAAGAGGAAGAAGCATTGATTGCGCTGTATGAGGAGGACGTGACACCAGAACATACGCACATGGAAATCAGCCCGCTGGTGATTGTGGGGTTAACGACATCGCTGGTGCCGTATGCCAACTATGGACAGAGCTCTCGCTTGAACAGGGGAAGCAAGACGCAGAAGCAAGCGCTGGGGTTCTATGCATCCAATTATCTGATGAGAATGGACACGGACGTGAGCGTGCTGAACTATGCCCAGAATCCCTTGGTGAGGTCAAGCACGTATGCAATGGGAAAACTGGACAGCCATCCTGCAGGACAGAATGTCGTGATTGCCCTGATGAGCTATGAGGGGTATAACATGAGCGATGCGATCGTGCTGAACAAGGGAAGCGTGCAGCGCGGTCTGGCGAGAAGCACGTACTACCGTCCGTATGTGATCGAGGAATTGCGCTATAGCGGCGGATTGGTGGATGAGATTGGCATTCCGGAGAAGGAAGTGCGCGGCTACAAGAGCGAGCATGACTACCGCTTCCTGGAGGATGACGGCATTATCTTTCCTGGAGCTGAAGTACGAGAAGAAGATGTGCTGATTGGAAAAACGAGCCCGCCACGCTTCTTGGGAGAGATGGATGAATTCAGCGTGGCTGCGAACAAGCGCCGCGAGAGCAGCGTCACGGTGAGGCATGGCGAAGAGGGCGTTGTGGACATGGTTGCTGTCACGGAGAATGAGGAAGGGAACCGGCTGATTCAGGTGCGCCTGCGCCACCAGCGCATCCCCGAGATTGGAGACAAGTTTGCCTCCCGCCATGGACAGAAGGGAGTGATTGGTTTGATTGTTGATCAAGCAGATATGCCGTTTACGGTGAATGGCATTACCCCTGACATTATCTTTAGCCCCCACTCCATCCCCAGCAGAATGACGGTGAGCCATCTGATTGAGGTGCTGGCTGGCAAGGTGGGAGCGCTGGATGGGAGAATTGTGAATGGCACGCTGTTTGCCAGCGAAACAGAACAAAGCTTGCGCGAACATTTGCTGCAGTTAGGATTCCGGGAGAACGGCATGGAGCGCATGTACAATGGGATTACTGGAGAGGAATTTGAAGCGAAGATCTTTGTGGGGAACATGTACTACTTGAAGCTGAAGCACATGGTGGCGAACAAGCTGCATGCCCGCGCCTCGGGAAGAATCCAACTCCTGACACGACAACCCATTGAGGGACGCGCCAAGGGCGGAGGGCTTCGCTTGGGAGAAATGGAGAAGGACTGCTTCGTGGCTCACGGCGCTTCCCTCCTGCTGAAGGAGCGGTTTGATTCGGACAAAACCATTGTGCACATCTGCGAGAGCTGCGGATTATTGGGGGTTGTGGACGGCTATCGCAACAACCGCTTCTGTCACAAGTGCGGGGGGAATGTTGACATCACGGCGATTGAACTCAGCTATGCCTTTAAGCTGCTGCTGGATGAACTGCGCAGCTTGGGGATCGTTCCCACCCTTAAACTGAGGAGCAAGTACTAAGATGGTCGAGTATGTGTACAAGCAGGTTGGCAGCATTTTGTTCCGCTTGATCAGCCCGCAGGATATTGAGCACATCAGCAGCGTGAAGGTAGTGACTGCTGAGCTTTATGACAAGGAAGGCTATCCAGTGGATGGGGGATTGATGGACATTCGGCTGGGAGTGATTGACCCTGGCCTGCGGTGCAAGACGTGCGGCGGAAAGCTGAAGGAGTGCATGGGACACTTTGGGCATATTGAACTGGCGCGGCCGGTGATGCATGTGCTGTACATGGATATAGGGTATAACCTGCTGAAGGGAACGTGCAGAGGCTGCCACAAGATCCTGCTTGACGAGGCCACTGCCGAGAAATTTTACAACGCCGTTGTGGCCATGGACAAGGAGAAGAATCTGGACAAGAGAAGACGCATTAGCAAGATGGCCCACAACAAGGTGAAATTGATCAAGAAGTGCCCCCACTGCGGAGAAAAACAACACACGCTGAAACTGGAGAAACCCACCACGGTCATGGACGGCGATCATCGGTTAACACCCATTGAGGTGCGCGAATGGCTCGGGAAGATTTCTGACCGGGATGTGGAGATTCTTGGATTACGAACGCAGTATGCACGGCCGGAATGGACGGTGTTGACGGTGCTGTCGATTCCGCCGGTCACGATGAGACCCTCCATCACCTTGGAAACAGGGGAGAGGAGCGAGGATGACCTGACGCACAAGCTGGGCGATATTGTCAGAATCAACCAACGCCTGTTTGAAAACATTAATGCCGGAGCACCGGAGATCATCGTGGAGGATTTGTGGGATTTACTGCAGTATCATGTGACAACATACTTCGACAGCACGCTGACGAGCATTCCGCCAGCACGCCACCGCAGCGGCCAACCACTGAAAACACTGGTGGAGAGGATCAAGAGCAAGGAGGGACGCTTTCGCCATAACCTGGCAGGAAAGCGCGTGAACTTTGCTGCACGCACCGTGATCAGCCCAGACCCGATGATTGATGTGAATGAGGTTGGCGTTCCGCAAAGCGTGGCGATGGAATTAACGGTGCCTGAGCGCGTCACCGAATGGAACAAGGAATGGCTGCTGACCTTGATCAAGAACGGACCGAAGAACTATCCCGGAGCCAATTATGTGATCTCTCTCGATGGAAAGAAGAAGAAGATCACTGATGAGACGCGCGAGCAGATTGTCACTGATCTGGCTGAAGGGTATGTTGTTGAGCGTCATTTGCTGGATGGCGACATCGCCATTTTCAACCGACAGCCGAGCCTGCACAGGATGAGCATCATGTGCCATCGCGTCAAGGTGCTGCCTGGCAGAAGCTTCCGCATGAATCCCAGTGTTTGTGCACCGTACAATGCAGACTTTGACGGGGACGAGATGAACCTGCACATTCCCCAAGGGGAAGAGGCACGCGCGGAGGCGGAAATCTTGATGCAGGTTCCCACCCAGATCATCTCCCCGAAGAATGGGTATAATGTGATTGGGTGCGTTGAAGACAGCGTCACTGGCAATTACTTGTTAACGCGCTATCTCACCCTGAAGCGGCAGGACGCCACTGAGCTCTTGCTGTCCATCGGTGTTGATCATGTCCCCTTCTCCCAGGATGTGGTGAGCGGGAAGGAGATCATCAGCAACCTGTTCCCCAAGGACTTTACCTTTGTGGGCTTCAACAAGAAGGGGGAGAAGAATGTGGTCATTAAGCATGGGCAGCTGACGATGGGATGGCTTGACCAGAACACGATTGGGGAGAGCAATGGAGAACTGCTGCGTGAGTTTTACAGGAAGCATGGACCTGAGCGCACGCTGAAATTGCTGGACAATCTGTTTCGGCTGGGCATCAAGGTGCTTTTGAAGTATGGGTTTACCACGTCCATTGCTGATACAGACATTAGCGATGAGGCGCGCGACAAGATCAAGAGCATGATGCAGACGATGTACCGGGATGTGGATGCGCTGATGGCTGATTACAAAGAGAAGCGACTGGAAGCATTGCCTGGCAAGACACTGCAGGAAACATTTGAAGTGCGCATCCTGGAGCTGTTGAACAAAGTGAGAAACAAGATTGGGGAGACTGTTGCTGACAGCACCGACGAGAGAAACCCCACGATTGTGATGGCACGCTCTGGAGCGCGCGGCAATATTCTGAACTTCACCCAGATGAGCTCCTGTGTCGGACAGCAGGCCTTGGGCGGATTGCGCATCAACAAGGGGTACACTGATCGCTGCTTGTCGGTGTTCAGGAAGCATGACCTGGGGCCTGAGGCGCATGGGTTCATCAAGAATTCCTTCAAGAGCGGATTGACACCGGTTGAATTTTTCTTCCATGCGATGACTGGGCGCGACGCGCTGATGGACACTGCCTTGCGCACACCAAAATCTGGCTATCTCTACAGACGATTAGCCAATGCGCTGCAGGACTTGAAGGTGGAATATGATGGCACGGTGAGAAATGCCAGCAAGAAGATCATCCAGTACCAGTATGGGGGGGACGGCATT
>CAYJXC010000027.1:6381-7155 GCA_964374075.1 Candidatus Woesearchaeota archaeon | reverse complement strand
TTCCGTCCATTATCAAGAACAGTAGAGCTTTCAAAGTTAATGATTAAAAAAGATCAGAATGGATATTATACCAGGATGTATGGTAACATCTATCGTTTGGACGATGTTAAGGATGATAATTATAAAAAACCAACAGTGGTAACCAATGCTATCGGAGACACATCATTCGTCTTTGTCGATAAACTAAAAGTCGCGGAACACAAGAGAATTTTCACCTTAGCTCCATCAGGCAGAGAGAAAGGAAAGGTGGAATTCCTCACTGTTGATGCATCGCACTATCTGCAGGTGAAGTACGCAGATTCAGGCAACATCGAGAAGGTGTATGTCTACCAACGTCCAGAACCGAATGGTCCTCTAGGAACGGAATTCGACAGTCGTCTTCAAGAATATGATGAAACCCTAGAGTATGCGAAGAAGAACGATCCAATCTTGTACAATAAGTTAGTCAATGCCTTTTCCTGTCTTACAACAGTCAATAGGAAGCTCGCCTCATCGTCGTTCAGGCAAGGAGACAAGAATGTGGCACAATGCGCCGAAGGCAGTTATAGCGTGGGAACATCAACAAAGGCAGTCAGCACCAGCTGCATTGACTACATGTCACCAAGCGATTGCCGATTGCTCTTCAATGCATGTGATCCTGTCATCTGTCCAGAATCACGCTGCAACTTTGGTGGCGATTGGCAAGTGGAGAATGTGGTGCAGACAGGCATCATTGGTTCCTCCGTCCTCTGCATCAAGAATTTCCCGCAAGTCGTGATGCCAGTGTGCATTACG
>CAYJXC010000027.1:0-6371 GCA_964374075.1 Candidatus Woesearchaeota archaeon | reverse complement strand
TGGCTGGTCTGCAAAATATTCGTTCGATCATTACAGGCTATCGGGAGTGTTTGATTGCCAACAAGGTAGAAGGAACATCGATAGGCATATGCGACAAGATCAGATCGTTCGGCATGTGTGATATCTTATGGAGGGAAGGCATTGCCATCTTCAATGTCAAGGAGGGGCTCTTTGGCGCAGCTGGAAAGCTTCTTGGCCTTGGAGGAGAAGAAGGCGGGGGAGAATATGCCTCGTTCAACCAAAAGATGGAAAACTCCATCAGCACGATGAAGTTCTTCACGCAGAACTATGCCAAGAATGTCTTTGCCCAATACAACGGCGGCGCCTTGCCAGAGATAGGGGCAGCGATTTGTAAATCTGCCATCTTTGGAAAGGTCCCAGGCATTGGTACTTTTATGGACCAAATCATCCGGCCGGAAAGCCCGCCGCAATTCACTGCTTTCTTTGAGGAGATTCCCTACTCAGACACGCCGCAAAAGCCAGTAAGCTTGTACAACATCTTCTATCACATCTACGCAGGAGAAAACCAAGATGTCCGCTTCAGCATCTTCCTGCAAACAAAGGATCTTACTGGCCAGCACGTCCTGCCGCCGCTCTACATCTTCCGCAACCGTCCCCTGCCGCGCAGCCAGTTTGCATCAGAAAGCTTGTCTCTTCAGCGTCCAGCAGGCTACCAAGAAATTTGTATGGAGATTAACTCACCCAACTATGGTCGTGATATACAATGCGGCTTTGGCAAAGTCTCCACAAGCTTTGCCCTCAACTGGATGAATGATCAATTTACGCAGAGCGAAATCAGGAAGAATATCGATTCAGAGGAAGAATGTACCCCTTCCACAGGAAGAATGACCTCTTATCGCTATCAGAGTGGGCAGTTGACTGGTGGGGCAGATTCCTTCGCAGGCGAAGCAGCACGCATTGGAGTGGGAAGCGTTTCCACCGGCTTCTTGCAGACAGGCATCGTGAGAAAATGTTCCTTGTACGATCCTGATGTGGGCACCGCAGCAAATGATTGGGTGCGCATAGGATCGTGCGGAAAGGATGACCGTGGTCGTGATCTCGGGGAATGTTACATCCATCAGCCATCTGCAGTGCGGCTTGTGAAAGATGTCTCAGACAGGGAAGACGTGAAGGGAGACCTGGAGCAGCGTGCTCGTCAGATTGCTCAGGAAGTGCAAAAAGACATCCAAGGCCCTCCTGTCATGAGCGAGGAAGAAATCCAGAAAACTCTGAGCGCCGCCAAGGCCATCACCACAAACAAATCCAGTACAAAGGAAAAACTCGAAGAAGCAGCACTGCTCTACACCAATATTCTCCATTCGCCCTTCCTGAAGGAGCGGGAGGCCACAGAAACCTTGTACTGGTTGGGAAGAACCTTTGAGCGGATTGCCGTGCTTGCGCAAGCACAACCTTCACCTGAAATGCAAGAATCACAAACCACGCAACAACAAGCTCCGCAAAAACAAGGTCCAGCACTCAAACTCACCTCCCAACTAAACAAAGTGAGGGTGGAGAATGTGGGAACAGACCTGACAAAAAAAGTCAGTGTCTCTGTTTCAGTGCGAGCTCTGAAAGAAAGATGGTGGCTCATCCCAGATAGAGAAACAACGATGCAAATAAGAAGTATTCTTATGGGAAATATGAATCCTGGAGACATCAAAGAAGAGGGATACGCCATTGACATGGAAATCTTCCCCAGCGGCACAACCAAATACAAAATCCTCTTCGAATATGGTGCAGAAAACATCAAAAAACAAACATTGGAAACAGACTGGAAAAATGTTCTCTAAAACATCCGTGCTGAAACAGGCATTCACTCTTCTACGAAAATGCTTTTTCATACTCTTCCTTCTCGAAACACTCTTCCTCACGCTGAATGTGGCATATGTCATCATGCTGAAAAGCATGCTCTCTCAATATCTCACCGCCTTTCAATCTCTTACATCAAACATCGAAGCCGTGCAACGTGCAGCAAATATTGCATCACAAAACGCACAGCTCGAACAGCTCCTCACGACCATAGGTCCTTCAACGCAAGGAATGATGCTCCTTCTCTTTGTTATTACCCCCATTGTTGTGATAGGGCTCTGGGTATTCTTTCAGGGCCTCATATGGAAAAAATTGCATCCCCGACCCATCCCTACCGCAACCTATGTCCGCCAGTGTGCCATAGCCACACTCATCATCTTTGTACTCGCAGTCATCATAAGCAGGATAGAGTTCACGCCGCTCCTTGTTCTTCTGGGTTTTCTTCTCTATTACGTCCTCACCGTGGTCTATGGAAGTGCAGAACGCCTGACCTGGAGAACAGCGGGTAAAAAAATGATTGCGCCAGGGCTCAAATATCTCCATCGCTGGGGTCCCTACATACTTCTCTTAAGCCTCAGTTCAGCATCCCTCCTCTTCATGGCAAGCATGCTCGTTCTCAGCTTCACGATCAAGGAATGGATATTTCTCTCTCCCCTGTGGTTCGTCCTCTACGTTATCCTCCTGATCATCCTCAACCTCTATCTCAAGGCAGTCGTTTCTCTAAAAATTCATAAGAGCGAAAGAAAAGTGTTCCCATGACCAACTCCATAATCTAAAAAGACTTATATAACGCAGAACTCCATCAACGGAAGGGAAAGGGTGTGTCATCAAGAAAAGCCCAAGTGACTGTTGCCACGCTCTTGGGGATAGTGATCCTATTTGCTGTAGCATCTCTTTCTTTTTTGTATCAATACCAAATACAAGCAAAACAAAGACTTGAACCAACAGTGATGCTGCCGCTTCACATTCAAGAAGTTTATTCCTATGTTCTTTCTTGTGTCAAAAACATTGCGCCAGTAGGCATTGCTATGTTAGGCGCGCAGTCTGGTTATTATGAGAAACCACCATTCCCCCTCAACACACAAGAAACCACCTTAGCATATTATATAACAAAAAATGAATCTCACGTTCCCTCCTCAGAGGAGATGGGGCATCAACTCGCCCTCATGATAGAAGACACTCTCCCCGTATGCACTGATTTTTCTCGTTTCCCGAGTATGCTGATAAAGTCCACCAATCCAGATGTCAATGTGCTGTTGAGAGAAAATGACGTTCTCGTGAAGGTAAACTATCCCCTCGCTATCGTGAAAGACACACAAATAGTAAATTTCAATGAACCTTACACAGTAACACTTCCAGTGCGGCTTAAGAAAATCCATCAAGAAATATCAGCCATCGTGAGAAAAGATCTCCTGCAGCAAGAGTCTTATGACCTTGTCTTTTTGTTGAATACAGGTTTTGATGTTGCTCTCATCCCTTACAATGAGCATACAGTCATCTATGCTATCACAGACGTATCCTCCCAGATTAATGGTATACCCTATACATTCCTGTTCGCCAATGAAAAATAACATTATGTCCCTAGCAATGTTCCTTGTACTTTGGGCAACCACAGTATCTGCAGTCATCTATCCACTCGACATTTATGCCGCACAACCGCAACAAGCAACCTTTGTGAGGACTGGAGATATCATCAGTTTCGAGTACGAGGGCACTGATTATCAAATGCAAATCAAAGAAATCACAGAGGATTATGTTGTAGGTGAATTACAAACGCAAGGGAAAATACCAAGAAAACTGAACTTTATTGTTGCTGATTCAAAGGACATAGACCTTGATAGCGATCTCCAGATGGATATAACTTTTGCCGTCACCGACATCAACGTACCATACTCCTCCATAACAGCGACGGTGATTCCACCCCCTCCTCCTTCTCCTCCACCTCCTGAACAGCCACTCACACCAGAAGAAAAGGAAACCGCACAATCTTCGCTCCAGCAATTCCTTCAGATAGCACCACAACTTCAGCAAGGTTTACTCTTAATGAATGGAAAGCTTACCTTCTTTTCCGTAGCGCAGAATTACGCGATCTCTTTTGCGCTTCAGGAGCTCGCGCAGGATGATCCAGAGTCAGCGGCTGCAATCCAGACCTTCCAAGTACTAAGGGGAATGGGGAGTGCTCTTCAACCTGCCAAAGGCGAGAAGCCGCAAGCGCAACTAACTGGTGCCGCAGTCTTTTCAGAAGAAGGAAAAGTACTCGCCGCCTGGGATGGGAAAAACATGTACTACAACTTTGCACTCATTTCTCCAAACTCGAAGGAAATTAATACACTCTTTAAGCATGCGAAGGCATATGCACGGAATATTCAGGTAAAAAAAGGCTTTGCTGATGATCTCCTGACGTTCTCGATACTGCCACAAGGAAACATAGACATCAATGGCAAGCTATTCTTGCATCTTGAAGGAGTAATGAAAGCGGCTGAGTTGAATGGGGTGGTGCACTACCTCGATGCTGTAGGGCGCAAGAGTCCAACAAAAGTAGATCTCTCATCCTCTCCCCATCCGCTCCATCTTGCTTTTCAAAATGGAGGAACACTCCTCTACGATGCCAGTGCAGGTACGATGGCTATTCAACGAACAGAGGCCAGACTGATAGAGCAGTCGTACAAAATTATTGCACCAGCACTAACTGCAGAAACACGCAATGCTAACATCACTCTTTACGCACCAGCAACATCGTCCTATGAAATGTTACAAACTGAAGGAAAGACAGGAATGAACGTTCTTGTGGACAAGAAATCTAATGCACTTCAGCTCAATATCTTCAGCGACATGCTTACCCTCCAAGGAAAAAATATGCTTTCCATCACCACCCCCAATACGATGGTGAGCATTCGCAGCGGGAGAACCTCAGCAAAGATATTCTCAAAGAATGAGGAAACACTAATTGACACAAAACCAGTGGTAATAATAAAAAACAAAGCACATAAAGTATACAGCTCTACACTCATGCAGGAACTGAACAATTGGAGGAATGTCCTCATACGCACTCCTTCATCAGTGAGAGAATTTATTAGTAATACAAACAACAATAACACAACAGAGGGCGAGAATGTGTTTTCAAAAAATCTCGCTGCAAAAAATAAATGATAAAAACCTAAGCACTTCTTCGTTGTGCTTGCTGTGCTTTATAGACAGTCTCAGCAAACTTCTGTGTGGGCACAAGAATTGTTTGGTTTCCTTGTTCAACAAGAACTAAATATCCTTTATCAGCCATTCCTCTTACCTCAGAACATATAATTGATGGACCATGTGGACCTGAGCGAAATAACTTGAATGTTAAAACACTAAGTGGTATTTTCGGTTGTTCTACTTCAGGTTCTGGCCGTGCTGGCTCTTCAACAGGTTGCTTTCCAAAAAATAAAGACTTAACACCCTTGTACACGCTTGTTAATCTTGTTAAAAGCCCTTTTCTCAGTTGATCCATTTCAGCTCTTCTTTTTTCGTAATCTCCGGAGTTTGTCGAATAATTCTGATTAGCCAGTCCACCTGACTGGCTAATACCCTTAGCAATGTCATCAGATCGTGCCTCACTGCAGCCAGGATGCCCTTCTTCAGAATTGAATCGCTCCTTATGCATCTTGTTTGAATCATTCCACTGTTCTCCAGTCCTCCATAAGATGTCTCAATCACCGGCCGCAGCTCATCATAGATATGCTTCCGATACATCTTTCTTCCCTTCGCCTTCTCGCTGAACAGCTTTGCCTTGTGTTTCTTTGGCTTGATAATAGCAATCCCCTCCCGCGCCAAGATCTGCTGATAGACCTTCTCAGCATCATAAGCCCGATCGCCGCAATGGAAGCCGGTTGTGTTATTCCGCTCCAGCAATCGCTTGGCTCCCTCAGCATCAGACACATGCTTGTCTGATGACAACGCATCGATGTAGTACGTCAGCTTCTTGTCTGGATGAGAAGATAGAAGCGTATGGAGCTTGAAACCCTTCATTCTTCGCTTCTCCTGCCCTCGAATAAGCACATTCTCATAGCGTCTGCTGCTCAATCCAGTGCTGTCCATCAACGTGGCGCTGCAATATCCCAAAAGCTGCTCGAGCATCTTCGCTATTTCCTGAAGCAGCTTGATGAGATACTCATAAGGGATCTTCAGGAAGTTGTGATGGAAAGTGCTATGATCCAGATGCTTTCCTATGAACAGCTCGGCATCCAGCTCCATATCGCGAAAGGGAGCATTTGTCTTGATGATCTGATAGGCTTCATAGGCGGCATACTCCTCAGGATCGATCTTGAATTTTGGCCCTCTCCTGCTGGGCTTGTCAAAGGGCTTGCCCAGCTTTTGCGTGATAACCCCTATCTTTTCGTAAATGGTCTTGGAAGAGAAATGCTTAAAGACTTGGTCATATCTTTGCCAGTACGTAGGTTGCAGTTGTTTCATGCTTAACACCTCAGTTAGGTTGAAACAACAACCTACTTATGAATTATTCGACAAACTCTATTTTGTGATGGTGGTTCCTTCCTTTCCTTGGAGTGCCTTTGACACGCAGGATG
>CAYJXC010000026.1:0-7375 GCA_964374075.1 Candidatus Woesearchaeota archaeon | reverse complement strand
GCACACTCATAAGCTTTAAATAGGTCTTTGCCTTTGTTATTTATAACAAAAGAAGGTGATGTGATGGCTACTGCTGTTGTGGGAAAGAGTTTTGTTGATGAGCTTCTGAAGAACAATCTCACCCTCCAGAAGGCGACCATAGAATTGATCGATGCTGTCAACAAGATGACGGAGCGGACTGACCGTCTCTTGAGCTTGTTTGAAGAGGCTGCCAAGAACATCGAGAAGGCTGAGATCAAGGAACCGTTAGCGAAACAACTGGAAATGCTGCTGGAGCAGAACAAGGCTATCGCGCGTGGTTTGGTGTTATTGGAACGTTACATTCGTGAGAGAGGATCGATAGGGCTGCATTCTTCCTTTGACCAGCCGAAACCACTGCCGAGGGTGTAAGAGTGGACACGAATACCCTTGATGCATCGCAGCTAGAAGAGCATCTGTTGAAGCATTATGTGCGTGCCGACGAGGAGGAGGCACCACACCCTATTGAAGGAGAGTCACAGCAATCCCCCTTTCCCTCTCTTGACACATCCTTGCGTCATCTTGTTTCTCCCCTCCAAAAAGAGATTCACTTTTTGTATGATGAGATCCAAGGACAACTGAATGAGGAGATTGAGAAGGTGTTGTTTCAGATTCACCATCCGCTGGCTGGCAAACAGATCGGGATTTTACACAGCTTTGTCAGGGCAGTGATTCATGCACGAGCTGTACAGATGCAGCACATACAAGAAGACGAACAACATGCCTTGGAAGAGGAGAAGCTTGCTGTGCTTGCGGGAGGACAGGAGAAGAATCTTGTGCCTTTATCGATTGTACCAGAAGAGATTGGGAAGATAATTCCACCAGCACCGCTGACTGCGCGAGGACCCGTGTTTCCCGAGATTCCGAAGGAGGATGAGTATGAGCTTTCTGCCTTGGATGTGGAGGAACAGAAGAAAAAACCAGACGAAACAACGGTGCAGATCATTCACATTCCGCTGGTGCTTGATGATGAGCGGAATGAGATTGTGGCTGCTGCAGACTACAATGATCTTGATGGAGTGTATCGCTTGTCAGAGCCAGACCTGGATGACAGGCAGAGGGCATTATTGGTGCAGCTGAAGAAGGACATCACCGATGTGAATCTCTTGCGGAGCAGCAGGGGATTCCAGAAGCAGATTGCGAAGAGCGCAAGGAAGATTGGTGCGCAGACGATTGATGAGGATTACTCTGTGCTGAGGTATTACCTCGTGAGGGATTTGGTGTATGCAGGACCGGTGAGTGCACTCTTGAATGACCAGAAGATCACAGCGGTTTTGTGTGATGGACCTGGGGTACAGCTGATGATTATTCGCGAGGGGAAAAAGATCACGACGACGGTTGTTTTCCAGAGCAGGGATGAGCTGCATGATTTTATCACGCGCATGGCGCAGAGAACGTTCCAGCAGGTGACGATGGAGCAGCCGGTGCTGGATGCGGTGTACAAGAATTTCAGGATTCAAGGAACGTTGGGAACGGAGATTGTGCCCAGCAGATTCTTGATGACACGGATTGCTGTGTGAAGCGTCTCTCAACCTCTTGAGCTTCATGACGCCGAATTTGCTCTGCTTGACTGTGCTCTTTGCCGGAAAGTTTCCACTTCTTCTGGCATTCTCTTGCAAACTTTTCGCTTTTTGCCTCGGAAGATATTTAAACGAGACTATGCTGTTGCTTCCGATGCTGAACAAGAATGATGCTCTCATCTTATCGCATCTCCGTCTCAATGCGCGAAAGAACATTACCACCATTGCGAAAGAGACGAATATTCCCGTTAGCACTATCTTTGACAAGATCAAGCGCTTTGAAACGATGTTTTTTTTGCACTACACGGTCTTGCTGGATTACAAGAAGCTTGGTTACGAGCGAGCGACGATCTTAGTGAAAGTAGATCATCATGACAAGCAGCGCTTTATCGACTATGTGAAGCGGCATGAGCTGGTCAATACTGTTTATAAAGTCAATAGTCGCTATGACTTTCTTCTGGAGGTTGTCTTTCGCAAGCTTGATGATTTTTACAAATTTCTTGAGGAGCTTAAAGAGTTCAACATCGTCATGAAAGAGGAATACTACATTATGGATGATATTAAACGAGAGGGATTTCTTTCGAGTGTTTCTTCACTTGTGGTAGAGCAATAATTTTTCGGAATTGTCTCTTTGTTTTCGTAAATCTTTCGAAAATTTTGTAGCAATGCATATTAATTCTTCATTCTTTCCTTCGTCACATGACCATTCATCTTACCACTTCCTTACCTGGACCAGTTGCACAACGATTGATTACGGAGAAGTTTGAGAAGTACATGGGCTTGGTTGCCTATCCTTATCCGTTCATTTACGGTGGTGATGGCCGGAAGTGCTGTGTTCAGGATATTGATGGCAACACCTTCTTGGACTTTGTTTCTCAGATTGCTGCTCAGCCGCTAGGCTACAACCACCCGAAGATGTGCGCTGTCAGCCAGAAGTATGCTGGAAAAGCACCGTTGAAACTTGCCGGGCATGATTTTTATCCTGTGGAGCATGGTGACATGATTGAAGCTATTGCGAATACAGCTCCTGCTCTGCTGGATTCGGTTTTTTTGATTAATTCTGGCGCTGAAGCAGTGGAGAATGCCATCAAGATCTGCTATCGCCACAAACCCATGGCGAAGACCGGCATCTCATTTTACGGCGCTTTCCACGGAAGAACGTTGGGAGCTTTGTCGCTGACGTGCAGCAAGGCGAAGCACAAGAAGCACTATCCTGAGATTCCTGTACGGAGGTTGCCCTATCCGACGCAGGAAAATTACGAAGAGGTCCTCGCGAGCTTTGAGAACATCTTGCACTACGAGTGCGACCCTTCCACTGTTGCGTATGTCATCATGGAACTTGTGCAGGGCGAGGGCGGCTATCGCATTGCGCCGAGGAAATTTGTCCATGCCCTCAGAGTCCTTACCAAGAAAGAAGGAATTCCCCTCATTGTTGATGAGATCCAGAGCGGTGTTGGAAGAACCGGAACCTTCTGGGCGTTTGAGCAGTATGGCATCACACCTGATCTGTTTACCGCAGCAAAGGCATTGCAAGTTGGCGCCACTGTAACATCAAAAGAACTCTTCCCGAAGGAAGGCGGGGCTATTTCATCGACGTGGGGCGGCGGGAACATTATGGACATGGCCATGGGTGTTGCTATTGTCACTGCGATCAGGGAGGAGCACTTGTTGGATCATGTGAAGAAGATGGGAACTTATTTGTTACGACGAGTGACTGAGCTGAGCGAAAAGTATCCACTGATCACGCATCCGCGCGGTCTTGGACTGATGGTTGGATTTGATTTGCCCACAGCTGAGCTTGCTGAGAAACTGATGCAGAAAAGTTACCAGCAGGGATTGTTGACACTGACGTGCGGGAAAAACTCGATGCGGCTGATTCCGCCGCTCATTGTCACCACAGAAGAAATTGATGAGGGGATGGACGTCCTTGAACGTAGCGTCAGGAACCTGCAGTAGAGGTTGTACTATGACAGAAGCAACGAGCATTGGAGGCGTATGGCCACCCTTTCGTGAGGATGCCCTTGTTGATCCATACAATGATCGCGTCAAGGGTTTTTGCAGAGAATCTGTTGAGAACATCGGTGACTTGGAAAGACATCTTGCACTGTTTGATGACTTTCAAACCTTGAGAAATGATCGTGGTGAACGAGAAGCAAGTCGCATCACTGCACGATTCTTCATCAATAAAAATCTTAAACTTCCCCCACTCTTCTCTGATCGTATTGAAGCTCTTCTTCCTTTGGCTGATGAATTTTCCCAGTACGACCTTGTCTACTTTGGACGCAATCATCCTGAACGGTATGCTTCTCCAGATGTTATACAACGGCAGCGTGCAGCTGCTCGTGAGATTGATGACACCTCCAGTTTTGAAGGGTTGCACGCCCTTGATGTGCTGGCACGCCAACGTGTCGTGTTGCGAACAGTGAAACCTCCTGTTGATCCGCAAACATTTTCAGCATTTGTGAAGGAGTTGTTAGAGCTCTATAAGGGGTCGTTCACTGGCGATTATGCCTTCCCCATGACAGAGGAATCTGTTGCTTCTCTGGTGCGGAAGGATGCTAATCTCGTCACTGTCATCCAAGACTACGATACCCGTGCCATCTACTCTGTTGGAGTGGGGGAAACGATACAGATTCCTGTCAATCTGGGAGGGAAAGAATGCCTCTTTTCGATGGCTGAGATCAGCGATGCAGCAACGCCCAAAAAATACTCGAATCGGGGATACTATTCAGCCATCGCTTGCGAGCTTACACGGGAGCTCATGAAAATGGGCGTTCATCTCGTGTACGGTGAGGCGCGAGCCTCCAGTACTGCCGTCGAGAAGGTGTGCAGGAAAAGCGGACGACGACTCGCATGGGATGCGTATGGACACCCATCTCTTTTACACAAGCATTGCATCATCAGCGGAGCGAAAGATAGTGATCTTGATGACACCTTGCCGAATGGAAAGTTCAGCAGGTTTGAGAATCTTACTGTCTGGTATGCAACACGACAAGAGTTGCTTGATCTGTATGTACGAAACCATGAGCGATGAACTTGAAGTGCGGATTGCGAAGGCTCGCCAGTTACAGGCAGCTGGGCATGATCCCTACCATCCTGCGTGCTTTCAGCGAGACCATTTTGTCGATGAGGTGAGACAACGGTATTGTCATCTTGCTTCTGATGCACAGCTTCACGACCGCGTGTCACTTGCCGGACGCGTTGTTGCCGTGCGCGACATGGGAAAAACTCTGTTTGTTGACATCAAAGATCAAACAGGAAAGATCCAGACCTATAACACGGTGGATGTGCTTGGAGAACAACGCTATTCGCTCTTGCGCGAGTGCCTTGACCAAGGAGACTGGCTGGGGGTGTGGGGCAGACCCTTCACCACAAAACGAGGAGAATTAAGCATTGAGGTCACTGACTATCGCTTCTTGACAAAATCTATTCGACCGCTGCCGTATGGCAAGGAAACTGCGACAGAACGCTTTCACAAGGTTGAGGATGCGGAGATACTCTATCGACAACCTGAGATTGGGATGGCGACCGATAGCTGCCTGTTTGAGACACTGAAGAAGCGAGCACGTCTTATCCGCACACTACGGGAGCGATTGTGGGAATTGGGTTTTGATGAGACTGATATTCCTGTCTTAGAGACTGTCTATGGCGGAGCGTCCGCGCGGCCATTCATCACCACGATCAATGCGCTGGACCAGCTCCCCGTGTACCTAAGAATTTCTCTTGAGTTGCCACTGAAACGTCTGATTGTTGGCGGGTTTGACGGTGTTTTCCACATTGGTCATGTGTTCAGGAATGAGGGCATGGATAGAAACCATAGCCCAGAATTCACGCTGCTGGAGGTGTACAAAGCTCTTTGGGATTATCATGATGTGATGCGCCTCACTGAAGACCTTATCACCACCGCCACACAAAACGTGAATGACACCCTTGCTGTCACTTACGGCACCAGAACGATTGACTTGAGCTTACCGTGGAAGAGAGTGACACTTTCTGATGCTATCAAGGAATATGCAAACATTGATGTCGAGCAGATGGATGATCTCCAACTCCGAGCGTGTGCAGCGCGACACAATAGCGATATCTTGGAACGCGCGAACATAGCACCTGACCTTGCTGATGGGACATTGGTGGAGAGGGTGTTAGCGTACAATGCAACGCTACCAACTCTTGAGGGAAGGATTCCCCTTGACACGGCACGAGGGAATATTATTGCCTACCTTTTTGAGGAGCTGGTGGCATCTCAGATCATTCAACCTACCTTTGTGATTGACCATCCGAAAGAAACAAGCCCTCTCTGCAAACCTCACCGCAGCAGTCCTGAGCTCATCGAGCGGTTTGAGCTGTTTATCAATGGCTGGGAGTTTGCGAACGCTTATTCGGAGCTGAATGATCCTGTCTTGCAGCGAAAGCTTTTAGAAGAGCAAGCACAACAACTTCGTGCAGGGCGGGAGGAGGCCATGCCTATGGATGAATACTTTGTGCGAGCCATCGAATATGGAATGCCGACCACTGGCGGCTTGGGCATAGGAATCGATCGCTTAGTGATGCTTCTCACTGCCCATCACTGGCCACCAGAAAGGCCACCAACGATCCGAGATGTTCTCTTCTTTCCCCTGATGAAACCACAGTAACATGGATGCTCTTGAGCTCTTGCGGAAGATGGTAGGCATTCGCTCTATTTTTCCTCACGAAGGGGCTCTTGGGGAGTTTGTGGAAGAGTATTTGAAAGCGCATGGATTTCATGTTCAGCGGCAGATCATTTCTCATGATCCCCCCCGGTTCAATGTGCTTGCACACAAAGGCACTGCCAAGAGGTCTCTCTTGCTTTATGGGCATCTTGATACGGTGCCTGTCTACGGATCATGGACTTCGGATCCTTTTACCTTGGTGGAGAGGGGCGAGAATCTTATGGGATTGGGTGCTTTTGACATGAAGAGCGGCTGTGCAGCGCTTCTCAAGGCTGCTGAAGACGTTTCCTTGCGCAATTTCACGCTGAAGCTTGCCTTTGGGTGCGATGAAGAGAATATCTCTGAAGGGGCGTGGACACTCTCTCGCGATCCTTTTCTTCGTGATGTGTGCTGTGTGTTTGTTGCTGAGCCTGGAACATCCGCGCGCCACCACGGCGGCGCCCATGTCCTGACGTTGGGGAGAAGAGGACGATGTGACCTTCTTGTTACTGTTCAGGGTGTTTCTGCGCATGGGGCGTATGGGTTAGGGGTCAATGCGATTACCGAAGCAGCGACCCTCGTTCGTGAGCTTGCGAAGATACGCCTCGCGCAGCACCAAGAGTTAGGGCTTGCAAGTCTCTTTGTGAAACACATCCATGCAGATCCTGGCTCGTTATCAGTGCCTGAACGGTGCGAACTGGTCATTGATCGCCATCTTGTGCCTCCTGAGACGGTGACGAGTGCTGTTGACGATATTCAGCAGCTTGTTGCAACAATGAAACAGCATGGTCTGCTTGAGAAGGCGACAACAGTTTCTGTTGCAGCCAAACAACGGAAAACACCCTATCTCCAGCCTTATGCGACCGAGAGAGAACACCCTTTTGTTCGCTGCGCTGCGCGGACTGTCCAGGAACTCTTTGGCGATGTTGTCTATAATTATGGGCTTTCTGTTGCGGATGACAATATCTTTGGGCATGACCTTCACTTGCCTGTCATCACCCTCGGAGCTGCTGGAGGGAATGCGCACGCCGCTAACGAGTTTGTCAACAGAAAGAGCTTTTTTGATTTGATTAGGGTGTACACTTCACTCTTGCAACGCATTGACACATCTCTTTAAGAACTTCGCTGCAGAACTCTCAGGCTTCAGTCCTGAGATGAATGCAGCAT
>CAYJXC010000025.1:0-7439 GCA_964374075.1 Candidatus Woesearchaeota archaeon | reverse complement strand
TATTTTGTGATGGTGGTTCCTTCCTTTCCTTGGAGTGCCTTTGACACGCAGGATGGACAGGTGATGATGACCTTTTTACCTCCTTGCTTGAGGAAGTTGATGGCTGCCAGTATCTTGGGACCCATGCTTCCTTCTGGGAAATGGCCTTGTTTGAGGTAGTTTTGGGCTTGTTTAATAGTCAGTTGCGAGAGTGGTTTTTCTTTCTTTGTTCTGTAGTTCAGATAGACTTTCTTCACTCCGGTGAGGATGAGGAAGAGATCAGCTTTGATGTCTCTGGCGAGACATGCGGATGCGAGGTCTTTGTCGATGACAGCTGGAACGCCTCTCATACTGTTATGCTCTTTGATAACCGGAATACCACCGCCGCCAACAGCAATCACGATAGCATCTCGAACAAGTTTCTTGATGATGTTGCTGTTTTCTACTTTGAGAGGTTTGGGAGAGGCAACGACTCTTCGGTATCCTCGCCTGACTTCGTACACCATCTTAAATCCCTTTTTCAGGAGTTGTTGAGCCTGTTTCTTGGTGTACCAGGGGCCAATAGGTTTGGTGGGATGCTTGAATGCAGGATCGTTTTTGTTGACGATCACTTCGGTGAGTAAGTTCACGACTGGTTTTCTGATGTGGTGCATCAATAATACCTTGTGCAACGCTTGTTCGATGAGGTAGCCAATCTCCCCCTCTGATTCAGCAACGCAGACTTCAAGGGGGAGCGCGTATGCCTTGCCCAGTGATTCTTCAACCCGAAGAAGTATCGAGCCTACCTGTATGCCATTGCCGAAACTGATGATGGTGTTATACTCTTGAAAAATGGGAAGCAGATTCTTCATTGCCTCTTGCACATTTTTCAGTTGATTGGGAATAGAAATTCTTTCCCCCTTTTTCACCAACGCGTTGCCGCCCAAGGCAACAACAGCACTCCTCTTTTTTTGCATCCTTTACGAAGAGAATACAATGTTTAAATCTTTATCGTTACCACCAGGGCTTCTGAGGAGAGTAGGGATACTTGGGATAGTATGGAGGAGAGGGGTGTTGAGGGTAGTGCGGGTAAGGGTAGGGATAATATTTGGGGTAGGAGTAGTAACGAGAATAATACGAAGGATAGGGGTAATAGCCACCGTAGTTGCCAGATGTTTGGACATAAATCTTAATTCCCTGCTGGGAGGAATAAGATCCTGGTGTGGATCCTGAAGGGACACAGTCCACTTGCGGTTGATTGTTGTAATATCCAGTCACTTGCTGGTTGCAGTTGGTGCCTGGCGCTGCTTGGACAGGCTGCTGTTGATAATAATTATTAACCACGGTGGGCTGGGTGTAGGAGGATGCTTGCCGGGATGCATAGCTGTCTTTCCTGTTATAGGATGCTTGTGTTGTTGAGGCGTAGATCGCTATTGCTCCCACGAGGAAGATAAAGGCCACTACTATGACTACTATGCTGAGGACGTACTTTTTTTGATTCATTCTCCCTAGAAAGACATGCTGATTTATAAAACTTTGGAGTGATACTATGGTGTGGGTTCACAGCGTGTTTGTGTTTCTTGAAGAAGTTGTTGCGCACGCTCGAGATCTTGCTGGGCATTCTGGACTTGGGTGTTTTTGTTTTGTATTTTGATGTCGCTCTCTTGTACACGCGATTCTAGCTGCTTAAGCTCAGCAAGCTTTGCTTCAACCTCTGCTTTTGCGGCGTCATATTCTGACTGAAGTGTGGATTGCTCTTGTTGGTATTGTGTTAAATAGGTTGTCACATCATTCACATCATCCTGAGCATCCTTCACGTCTGAAGCACATCTTCCACCAAATTCATAGAACTCCTTTTGTTCTTCCTGCTGCTCTTGCGGTGGTTCTGGAGGCGGAAGTTGCTCACCGATGCTTTCTGTTGTTGGCTGAGCTTGCTCTTGTGTTTCCTCGAGCGATGTGGGGGCAACAGCTGCGCCTGTGGCAACGGTGGAAGCACGTTGTTTTCCTGGTGAGAGGATCCCGATGCTTCCTATGATGAGTATACACAGGACAACGAGAGCAGGGATGATATGCTTTTTCTCAGGGCGATAAGCGCGCCAGCCAAAAATCTGGATATTCCTGATGTTCACCATAAGAAGCAGAAAGACGGCTTTTATATAAAGCTTTCTTACTGTTGTTTACAATTTTATCCCGCATTTCTCTGCCAACAAGCGGATAGCCTTCTTGGTCGCATCCATGTCTTCCGCGAGCGTCTCTGCTTCTTTTCCCAGCTTCTGTAACTGCGCAACAAGCTGCTCTACTTCTTGTTCATGCTTGGGATTCTCCTTTTTGTACTGGATTTCCCTGCTGACCTTTTGTTTGTCTCCTCTTATCTGCATAAGGTCATATTCATCCTGTGTTTTCTGTTCTTGGAGTGCTTTGATTTGGTTGCTGCAGCTTTGGGTGTTGTTCACGCTTTTCTGCGGGAGTTCATCTGGAACGGTGAATTTGGCTGGCTTGGAACTGTTGGTGTGATTGAGTTCTGTGATTGCCTTGCCTGTTGGTTGTGATGTGCATGCGGTGAGGATGAGGAGTGCCACTATTCCGCTGATCATGAATTGTTGTTTCATTCTTTCGTCTGGGGAAAGAAGGATTTTTAACCTTATCGGGAGGGGAAGCGGACCAGCTTCGCTGCGCGGTTGCTCTGCTGAATATGGACTTTCTTGCCTGGCAGCAGATCGATAGTCCCTGGATTGTTGTCTGCTGTCAGCACGGCTTTTTCACGGTTGATGATCACTTCTATGTTCTCGTTGCCCCTGAGAACGATAGGGGTATGGGGAATGGTAGTGTTGTTGAAGGCAATACCTATTCCCTTGGTAAAGATTTTCTTGGTGATGGAGTGGAAGTATGCTGTGGAACCGTAGGGCGTTGCGATGACAAGACCGTCTCCAATCCATTCGTGATGGAAAGGTTTGTTGTTGATGCGGAGGGAGAAGCGGAGCGCGTACTGCGGTTGCTTGTTGCGGATGGTGATGTCATTGATGCCATAGAGGACTTTGTTGTTAACGCGTGCTTCGAGGAGAGGAACATGTTCGATGGAGAATTTTCTTTGGTGAAGATAGGAGAGCATTTTTGGGAGAGGAATGTTTTGACACTTGATACACACTTTACTTTTCCGTATGAGAATTTTGGGGACGGAGGGGTATTTCCGCTCTGCGAAGAAGAAGGTTCCATCGCCGCCCACAGAGATGACGATGTCAGGATTCTTTTGTGCGATGGCGTGGCCGTGTTTCCTCACTTCGCGTGCTATGGCCTGCCTGTACTTGTTGTTGTCTTTGAGAGAGAAGAGAGTGATGTTCATGTCACACAGATGGTGGGAGGATCTTTGAGGATGGCTTCGATGATGCTGATGGCATTGTTGATGTCCTTGAGATGCGCGATGCCTCCTGTGGTGTGAATATTGCGAATGGGGATGCTGACTGTTCCTGTGGGAATGCCGCCTTTCGCCACGGAGATGCTGAGCGCGTCTGTGGTTCCAAAGTCAGTGATCTCCAACTGAATAGGAATTCCTGCTTTTTTGGCTTTCTCCTTGAAAATATCATTAATGCACTTGTTGCCAATCATATCAGAATCTTTGATCGTGATGCAGGGACCTTTGCCGATTTGCTTCGTGCAGTGATCAAGACTATGATCATCTGCTGCCGTGGTATCCACCACCAACGCCCAATCGGGATCAATGGAATATACTGATGTCTTGGACCCAAACAAACCCACCTCTTCCTGGACGGTAAAGACAAAGTACACGTCACTGCTGTTCTTAGGCAATCGCTTCGCCAATTCGAGAAGGATATAGCATCCCAACCGGTCATCGAGGGCCTTGCCGCAGATAATGTTGCTGCTGCCGAGGGTGACTGGCTTTGCCGTGATGAAGAGGTACGAACCCAGTTCGACACCCAGCTGCTGCAGCTCTTTCAAGCTGAGTCCGGTGTCCACGTACACATCCTTCATGGCAGGAGCTGCGGTCACTTCCTCGCCATTGTGAATTTCTTTCGTGGTGATCACGCCGTACATGAATCCTCTCCTGGTTTCAATCTTCACTCGCTCGCCGACTAGGACAATTGGTTCTATGCCGCCCACCGAGGCTGTCAAGATGTGACCTTCGTCTGTAATGCTCTTGATCAGCAGCCCAATCTCATCCATGTGAGCAACCAATAAAATCGTAGGGGCTTTCCCCTTTTTATGAGCAATCAGATTGCCGAACTTATCGATGGTTATCTCATCAACAACCTTCTTGATCTCTTTGCTGATCATATGACGAATCGGTTGCTCGAAACCAGAAGGGCCTGTCTCCTCCAGTAATCGCGTTAACAACGTGTTCTTTGTTGCCATACTCTCCTCTTTTTTCGTTCTATACTGTTGATTTCATCTGTTTCCCGCAGCAGATTGGAATATTCTTCTCGTTGCCGCACATCGAACACACCAATTTATCCTCTTCCACTTTCATGTCACCTTCGCAGCACATGGGTACTTCAATATCGGTGCCGCACATCGTGCAGACGAGATCAGCATGCTTCTTGGGCATATCAGAAAAGAACGCTGTGTTGTATTTAAAGGTTTTCCCTCAACAAAAAAGAAAAGTATTAAAACATAGCTTGATGCTCTTTGCACGATGAAAAGACTTGTTATCATTCATGGATGGGCTGATTCTCCTGAGGGGAGCTGGTTTCCATGGCTCAAGAGAGAAGCTGAAAAGTTGGGTTTTATTGTTTTTATTCCTGCTATGCCAGATCCCAATCACCCAAAAATTCAGCCATGGGTGGCAACACTCTCTCGCGTTGTGAAAGATCCTGATCAAGACACCTTTTTTATTGGTCATAGCATAGGATGCCAGACGATCCTCAGATACCTTGAAACACTACCATCAACAACAAAGATCGGCGGCGTGCTCTTCGTTGGCGGTTGGTTTTCTTTGAAATCCTTAGAAACGGATGAAGAGAAGGCTATCGCCCAGCCATGGATAGATACTCCTATTCATTTCAGAAAAATAAGACCTATGATACCAAAATCTGTTGCTCTCTTTAGCGATAATGATCCTTGGGTCTCTCTCGATAATGCAGATCAAATGAAAAGGGAATTGGGTGCGCGCATTATTGTAGAAAAACAGAAAGGACATTTCTTAGCAAGCGATGGCGTCACACAACTTCCGAGAGCTCTCCAAGAACTCATTGCACTGGCAACATAGTTTACACATACCGTTCTGCATGAATTCTCTCTTGAGGAATGCCTGCCGTCACGAGCATGTGCTTGACTTCATCCACCATCGTGAAGATGCCACAGATGTAATAGTCTGCATCGGGATTCTTGATGTGCTTCCAGAGGATCTGCTGGACATAACCATTCTCACCCTGCCCCTCCTCCTTGCTGAGCACAGGAATGAAATGAAAATTCTTGTGTTTTTTGGAGAGATCTTCAAATTCCTTTCTGAAGAGAATATCGCGCTGGGTGCGGACGCCGAAGAAGAGCCAGATGTCGTGGTTTGTTTCTTGTGCGAAGATCGTGTGAATCATCGGGCGCAGCGCTGAGATGCCGGTGCCTGTTGCAAGGAACACTGCAGGGCGCGTGACTTCTTTTAACACAAAAAACCCATGCGGACCGTTGAGATCAATGCTTTCCCCCTTTGTGAGATGGTAGAGCCTGTTGCTGGCGTAGCCACCATCCACCCTCTTGATGCAAAATTCTAAGATGGTGGTGCCTGGCACATTGGCCGCGCTATACGCTTTTGCTATTTTCTTGCCGTCACGCTCCATGTTGATGAAGAAAAACTGCCCCGGTTCGAAGGGAATGATTTCTTTTGTTTGCACCACGAGCGTGTACACTGAAGGACTTTCCTCCCTGATGTCTTGGATGGTGGCAGTGGTGTGGATGGCCATGTACATGCTGTTTCTGTTTCGTTTAAAAATCTTTGGTACAACAAAAGTTTTAAACTCCCCCCTTCACGAAAAGAGCATGTTACAGGAGTATGTGAACAAGAGATATCTTGACCAGAAGACAATCATGGCGCTCTGCTCTCGATTTCGACATCAACGGCCATTTCCGCATGCAGCATTAAAAGATTTCTTTGTGGAGACATTTGTTCGTGGTGTTGCGAAAGCCTTACGCGAACAGGAGTTTCAGCATCAGGAATCGGATTTGTTTAGCTTCTCCCAAACCAAGGATCTGTCTTTGCTTGCTGATCCGCAGCTTGCTTCGTTTTATCGGTTGCTGCAGTCATGGGAGTTTAAAGATTATCTCCATCAGCTTACTGGTGTGGAAGCATTTGGAGGAGTGGATTGTTCGGGATTTTTGTATCAGCAGAAGGATTACTTGTTGCCCCATGACGATCATCTCGAGACACGACGCATTGCCTATACCTTTCATCTTAGCAGGCCAGATTTTTCAAGGAGAGATGGTGGAGCGTTGGAATTTTTTGATGGCAAGAAGATTGTGACATCCTATCCACCACATTTCAATTCCTTTATCTTCTTTCCTGTTCTGGAAGGGAAAACCCTGCATCACGTGAGTGAAGTACTTACTGGCTGTTCACGATATTCATTATCTGGGTGGTTCCATGATCACTAAGGAATATCTGCACTCCGATGTCGTTGCAGATTTACAGCAGGTGTTTCGCCGGGAAGGAAGTTTACAGTTGCACCATTTTTTACAAAAAGAATGGTATGTAAAGCTCTTGGGCCGTGTGAAACGATTGCGATATGAACATGTGTATGATCCCCTCTATCATTCGTATTATACTACACTGTTTTCTGACAAACGTTTTTTGACGCCTCTTCATAACTTTGTGTGCAACCTCTTAGGATCTTCTTTTCAACTGAGAGAGGCCTATGCTTTTAGCTTCCATCACAAAGATTACACGTTATTACATGATGAACTACAAGGGGAGGATGGCATTTTAGTGATGCTTGATTTAACTTCGTGGTGGAATCAGGAGGCTGGTGGATTCACTTCTTTCATTCAGCAGAATCAAGAACTCTTACGCGTCTTGCCTGCGCAGAATACGTTTACGATGATTCGGACATCTCCTGAGATGAAACGATTTGTCAAATATGTTAATGTAATGGCTGATAAACAAAGGAGATACTTCTTGGAGTTGAGATATCCTTAGTCTTATCCTTTAATCTTTAGTGCTTTTCGCAAGGCTGGCTCGTCATATCCCACAATAATCTGGCCATCAATGTCAATAACAGGAACGCCACGCTGGCCTGACTTTTCTACCATTTCCTCTGCTGCTTTGGGATCTTCACTGATATCAACGGATTTGTACCTCACTTTATGCTTGTCGAAGAATTCTGCTGTCTTGTGACACCAGGGACATGTAGGTGTCCTATAGAGAAGAATTTGTTTTGCCATACGAAATGCCATCTTTTTTCTCTTTATAAAAATTTCCCTTAACACGGCGCTGTTGAAAATCTCTAGAAAAGCATATTAACCCGTGAGCCTTTCGGCTG
>CAYJXC010000024.1:0-7577 GCA_964374075.1 Candidatus Woesearchaeota archaeon | reverse complement strand
GATCTGTTGTAAATGCCATTGCACTGCTTCAGACCACATCAGTAATTTCGCTGGTTTTTTACCATCGACAATTGTGGAGTATGCATGAAATAATTCACGCGTTATCTCGTTAGCACCAGTGAGAGTGGACCTATTATTATTAATTAATTGACGGACGCGGATAAACTCTTCCTCATCTTCAGGATACACTAATGCAAATGGCACAGCACGATGGGGGCAGATAAGCATCACTTCATTGTCTTCTTCTAATGCTTTGACGAGCCATCGTGCATAATCAATTTTGCTTTCAATAGTCACCATCACTGGATTTTCCAATTCTTCTACTAAAGAATTCAACTGGCGTTGTCTTTGAATAAAATCATCATTTTCAGCCCTTATAAATGCATTAATATGCATTCTGGCATTATCGATAAAATATTTTGCTGGGGAATTTGTATTTTTTAAAATTAATTTTTTTTGCAGAAGATCGTTCAGGAAATCATAAATACGACCTTTTGGAATATTTGTTTTTTTGCAGATATCTTCTGCAGTTAGTCCTTCCTTTGTCATAATTGATAGAATAAGAATATCATTCTGTCGAAGCTGAAATTTCTTCTCTAAGAATTCCAGTACCTGTTTGGGATATTTCATTTTTTAACCTCGTGGGATACTTTATCACATATCATTTCTGCGTGTTGTTTTGAGTGCATCAATAACACTTTTATGTCCCATTCGGTCTCGTGCATTAAACGGAATAAGTGACGCAGATCAAGACTTGCGAGGTTTCTATTCTCGCTATAGAATTTATTCCATGCTTTGTCATAACTATCCGATGTATTAATTTGTGCAATCCATTCTCCCCGAACGAAGAGATCATGCATTATGGGTGTTGGAACATTGAGCTTGACTTGTGCACCCTATTGTTTGTAGTATTGTGCTAATGCTCTATCGAAATGCGTTGCAGACTGACAGACGATATAATAAGGTACTTCTTTTGCTGATTGTTGCATCGCTGCAAGTTCTTCTTCTGAAAGACCAACTGTGCAATACATGCGTTTCCATTGACATACTGCATATTGGTTCTCTTCAATCGGAAGCTTCAAGAATGTATTAATGATAAACCTTCCCATATCAATTGTTCTCTGAAAGCGCATCATGACTGCCCTCTCTACACGCAACTGCTGTTCAAGTAGCTGTGGGCTCTTGAAATACGATGTGGTAATCTTTTCAGAAAGTAAACGTAAGTACTGCATCCATTCTGGGTTGATGGTATACGATGCGTGCTCGCTCTTCAAGATTCCTCTTTTACACAGGAGGGTGATTGTTTTGTGAACTGCTTGATAACTGATGGGGTAATATTTTCTCGTATGTTGGTAGATTTGCCTTGCACTTGCTGGCCACGTGTGTGTGAGAAACTCTATCACCTATGCTTTTGTGTCTTGTGCCTGTTGGGTAAGTTCAACCATCTTGTTGATTCGCCTCTACCAAAGGTATATAAGAACACATATAAATATTTTTTGGTGTTATTAGGGGAGGTTCGAATGCACCAGAAAATTAACGAAAATTGCTGGCTGTTTCAGAGATTTTCTGAATCATTCAGAGAATTTCCGCAAAGAACGTTTTTATGTACTCTTCTCTTCCTTCCAGGGAAATGGAGGTGAACAATGCACAAGCTCAGCAAAAAGGATGAGGAGATTTTGGCATACTTACGAGCCGGAGCACGGCGAAATCTCACAGAAATCTCGAAAGCGACCAAGATACCTGTGAGCACGGTCTTTGATCGTCTGCGGAAGTTTGAACAGACGTTCATTATGAGGCACACCTCGCTCTTGGATTACCAGAAACTCGGCTTGGAACGAAAGCAGATTTTTGTGAAAGTGGCAAAGGAAGACCGAGACAGCGTCTTAACATTCTTACTGCGACATCGACACGTGAACACTATCTGTAGAGTAGATAACAAGTTTGACTTTATGGTTGAAATCGTGTTTAGCAAGCTTGTAGAATACTATGAGTTCCTTGAGGCATTGGAGCAGTTTCATGTTTTGGCACGGGAGGAGTACTATGTCATTGATGACCTGAAGCGAGAAGCGTTTTTAATGAAGAAAGCGAATGACTATTTGCCCTTATCTACCATATCACCTTGACGTCATCCGCTCGTTCATAAGGATATATATCATTTTTGTTGTCTCTGCGTCCTGCCTGGTATTCGAGCAATCCTTGCCAGGCAATCATCACGCCATTGTCACCGGCATATTTTAAGGGAGCGGCGTAGAATTTCGCATTGCGTTCCTTGCACATGATGCTCAGCATTTCGCACAATCGTTTGTTGGCAGCAACGCCACCAATCAAGAGGAGTTCCTCCTTCTGTGTGTGAGCAAGCGCACGTTCAGCAATTTCTGTCACCATCGCGAATGCAGTTTCCTGCAGGGAAAAACAAAGATCTTCTTGTGATGCTCCTTTCCTTGCAAGGGTGATACACTTGGTGATCAAACCAGAGAAGGCTGCGTCCATGCCTTTGATGGTGTAGGGCAAGGGAAGATATTTTCCGTTCAGGGCGAGCTGTTCAATCTTCGGACCACCAGGAAAGCCAAGACCAATTTCTCTTGCGAATTTATCCAGTGCATTGCCTAGTCCAATGTCTAATGTTTCCCCACACACTTTGAAATACTGGCCTTCAATGGAGATGACTTGCGTGTTCGCACCAGAGATGTAGAGAAAGACAGGATTCTTTGCACCGGTCAAGAGCTGACCAGAGGTCAAGTGTGCAGCAGGATGATTCACGCCAATGAGGGGAACGTTAAGGTCTTTCGCGTATTCCTTTGCTGCTTGCAATCCCACATGCAAACAAGGACTCAACCCTGGGCCGTGCGCGTAAGCCATGAGGTCAACCTTTTGGTTGGCTTCTTCGAGTGCTTGCTTGACGATGTGGTGATACACTTGCTTGTGGTGGACAGCTGCTTCAGTGGGAATAATACCTGCTTTCTCACTCGTGTACATATCACGGACATCTGCAAAGATTTGTCCTTTTGCTGAAATAATGCCGACACCGAACGTATCTCTGTATATTTATAGTGCAGTACTTTCGATGCCCAAACAAATCATTTTATTCTTACCTCCTGTGGGTTTTCAAAATGATGCACGCTGGACTTTGATGTCGTCGTACACCTTCATGTATTCGTTATGGTTCGAGATGTGTTTGAGTGAACGTGCTTTTTCGCACAGTTTGGCAAGGAAGGTGAAGAGCTTTTCCTCGATCTTGTCTTCGTCGAAGAAGTGGATGATAAAGATGCTGCCTAGTGGGTCATCAGATTCCGCAAGCTCAATCTTGCTGCGGTTTTTGAGATCTTTGATAACAGACTTAGTGAGTTCCTCAGCATCGTGCAGGATTGCTTCTCTGTACATCGATTCCTGCTCGTTGTCACGCGCATAGATGATGCGGAGAGAAGCGGTGTTGGTTTTCGGCTGGAAATCCTTGATTTCGATGCCTTTGAGCGCGATGATGGTCTTTTTCACAGCAGGGGATGGTATGGAAATCTATAAAAATGTTATGGATGCTCTTTTTTTTATGGACCATCTGAACTCCCTAGAAAAGAAGGTTGTGGTGCTTCACCATCTTGATAAACGCCAGTGGATTCCTGTGCTTGGGATTTATTGGTCTCGTGCTATTTCTCCAGAAAGCTCTATTGTTACGCACGCACGGAATGGACGCTCTCTGTTGGGGGATGTGTGGGCTGGCTATCAACTTGTTAGTTCTTTAGCCTGTTTGACTGGGTTGTATATTTTAGGGGATAGGTATGTGTGGTAATGTTGCCTGTGAATAATAAGCAAGTTATTTAAGAGTGAACGTTGTTTTTAGTACCATGGCCAATGCAGAGGTGATTCAGCTCCTGAATACGATTGCGGATATTCTGGATATGAAGGGGGTGGAGTGGAAGCCAGCAGCATATCGCCGAGCAGCACGAAGCATGGAGACCTTGGCAGAGGATG
This sequence comes from Candidatus Woesearchaeota archaeon, assembly GCA_964374075.1. GTDB lineage: Archaea > Nanobdellota > Nanobdellia > SCGC-AAA011-G17 > UBA489 > CAYJXC01. The sequence goes on along the minus strand of CAYJXC010000024.1, from coordinate 3,611 downwards.
TCTCTGTTCTTTACCGGCGTGGTGGCGTGAAGGAGCTGATGGAGATTCCTGGCGTGGGGGAAGCGATTGCGAAGAAGATCGAGGAATTCTTAACGACAGGAAACGTCAAGGAGTTTGAGAAGTTGAAGAAGAGCATTCCGAAGGGCGTGTTTGAGATGATGAGGATTCAGGGCATGGGCCCGAAGAAGGCGTGGAAACTGTATCAGAAGCTTCACCTTGATTCTGTGAAGAAACTGGAGGCTGCTGCGCGCGCAGGAAAGATTCGAAAGGTGGAAGGGTTTGGCGAGAAGAGCGAGCAGGATATTCTGATGGGAATTGACCTTTTGAAGCGAGGAGAGGAGAGGAAACTCTTGGGTTTTGTGTTGCCCCTTGCACGTTCGATCAAGGAACATTTAGAGAAGCTGCCTTCGGTGGAGCGTGTGGATATTGCTGGGTCGTTGAGGAGGATGAAGGAAACGATCAAGGATATTGATCTGTTGGTGATTTCGAGTCAGCCTGGAAAGGTGATGGACTTTTTTACCCACATGCCTAATGTCAAGATTGTCTTGTCACAAGGACCCACACGGTCATCAGTGGTGTTGAAGGAAGGTGTGAATTGTGATGTGAGAGTGATGGAAAAGAATTGTTACGGTGCTGGCTTGCAGTATTTCAGTGGGAGCAAGGATCATGCTGTTGCGCTGCGCACATATGCCGTGAAAAAAAGGTACAAGCTCAGCGAGTATGGATTGTTCAAACGATTGAACGGGAAGGAACGCCTTATTCCCACCAAGACTGAGGAAGACATCTACTCTCGCTTAGGGATGGCGTACATTCCACCAGAACTGCGTGAGAACCAGGGGGAGCTTGATGCTGCGTTGAAACACCAACTGCCGAAGATCATTGGGTATGACAGTGTGAAGGGGGATTTGCACATGCACACCACATGGAGTGATGGAGCGAGAAGCACGGAGGAGATGATCACAGCAGCGCTCCGGATGGGATATTCCTATATTGCTATCACTGATCATTCCAAGAGCTTGCGGATAGGGAATGGATTGGATGAGAAAAGATTACTGCAGCACCTTGATGAGATTCATCACCTTGCTGACAAGTACCCCAAGATTCATGTGCTTACAGGGAGCGAGGTGGACATCTTACCCAGTGGGAAGCTGGATTACTCTGATGCTGTTTTGAAGAAATTGGATTTTGTGGTAGCGTCTGTGCATTCGCGCTTTAAATCACCGAAGGCGGTGATGACGAAGCGCATCTTGAAGGCACTCGATCACCCTGCGGTGCGGGTGCTGGGGCATCCTTCTGGACGCTTAATTAACAGACGAGAACCTTACCAGTTTGATTTTGAGAAGATCATCGAGAAGGCAGTGAAGAACAACATTGCCCTTGAAATCAATGCGAATCCTGATCGCTTGGACTTGCATGATACTACTGTTCGTGAAGTGGTGGAGGCTGGTGGGACCTTGTGCATTAATACCGATAGCCATGCGCCTGACCATCTGCAGTTTATGGAGTATGGGATTGGGCAAGCACGGAGAGGGTGGGCTGAGGAGAAGCATGTGGTGAATACCTGGCGGTGGGAGAAGTTCAAGACATTTGCTGAACGATGAAGAGCTATACTGCTTATCTCTGGATGGAGACACAGAAGAGGATTGAGTTCGTGAACATCACACGACAAGTTCAAGAGATTGTGCAGAAGAGTGGCGTGAAGGAGGGGTTTGTGCTGGTGAATGCGATGCACATTACGGCATCGGTGTATATCAATGATGCAGAATCTGGACTGATTGAGGATATCCAGAGGCTCTTGGAGAGACTCGTGCCGAACCATAGTCATCCGTACAAACACAACTTGACTGGAGAGGATAATGCATACGCACATCTGCGGAGAATGCTGATTGGACGAGAGGTTGTTGTTGCGATTACTCATGGGAAGATGGATTTTGGTCCGTGGGAATCCCTCTATTACGCGGAGTTTGATGGGCAGCGCAAGAAGAGAGTGCTGGTGAAGGTGCTTGGTGAGTAAATGACAATTCACGACACGAGTTATGGAGCGATTGTGTATCGGAAGGAAGGAGCCATCACCTCCTTTTTGCTCTTGCTGTATTCGCGCAATGACAGAGAGTGGTGGGACTTTCCAAAGGGGCATGCGGAGTCTGGAGAAGAACCTGTTGATGCGATGCGTGCAGAGCTGAGGGAAGAAACAGGCATGAGGGAGCTTGAGGTGGTGGACGGATTTCGAGAGAAAGAACATTTTTTCTACCGTGAAGGAAAGGACTTGGTGTCGAAGACGGTGACGTTTTTCCTTGTCAAGACTGATCAGAAAGACATTCATTTGTCGTATGAGCACAAGGATGCTGCGTGGTTGCCATATGAAGAAGCGATGAAGAGAGTGACGTTCAAAACTGCGCGTGAGGTTCTGAAAAAGGCACATGCCTTCCTTACGAGCGGGAAAACAGCGGTTCAGAAGAAATTGGTGTAAGCGTACGTGTTTAGCTGTTTTTGAAACGAAGCTCATTTTAGCCTTATTTTTTCACTTTCTTAAAAGTTTTCAGTGGAACGGAGGTTAAATTTGCCTCTGATCGGGGGAGCTAAACACGTACGGTTGCTTTACTTTCTTTTTACTGCACAAGAAATACTTTATCGTGCTCACGCACACGATCGGTTACTTTAATACCTACTGACTTGCCAGCTTCTGCTTTATTGATAGGCTGGTGCTCGTACTGCATGGAATCCACTTTCTGCGTGAAATCGGTTGTCTCTCCCTTGATGCGAACTTTATCACCAACATTGAGGGTGCCATTCGTCACTTCGACAATGCCCACACCAATACCGGAGAAGTAGTGAGAGATGAAGCCAATCTCTTTCTCTCCCAGCGTCATTTTTGGCAGGGAGATTGCTGCTGGCTTCGGCTGCGGTGCTTTTTGTGGACGCGGGCGAGCTCTCTTTCGTTGTATTTTGACCTTTTTTCTAAGGGGGGCGGAGCTTCGTCTCTTTACCCTTCTCTTTCGTGAAGAAGCAGCTTTACGCGTTCGTTTTCCCCTTGCCTTTTTCCTTGTTGCCATCTTCCTTCTCTCGCAGAAAAGTTGTTCTCCTATTTAAACTTGTTGCCGGTCTGTGAGAACTTTTCAAGTAGTAACACGAGAAGGCACGAGCACGTCGTTTATTCGATCATCTCAATCTCAATAGAGACATTCTCCGGGATAGGGACACGCATCACCAGACGGAGGGCACGCTCATCCACGCCTAAATCAATCAAGCGCTTGTGGATGCGCATTTCGAAGTTGTCAAAGCTGGCTTTTCCGTTGCCGCAGGGGCTTTTTCTGGTGGTGTGCTTCAGACGCTTGGTGGGGAGGGGAATGGGGCCGTGGATTTCTGTTTTGGTGGATTCTGCTATCTGCTTGATGCTTTCGCAGATCTGGTTCATCCTCTCTATATTCATACTTGCTAGGTTAATGCGTGCTTTTGCCATAGGGAGATGATTGGAGAGACGTTTTAATTGGTTTCGTCCTGAGCATACGAAGGTTTTTTCAGATGGGTAAGCTTGTAGGTGATCTGGGGGCTTGTTTGTGACTCTTTTGTCCCGGCCACGTTTGTTTTTGATTTTTTTTGTGCTTATCGTA
>CAYJXC010000023.1:0-7707 GCA_964374075.1 Candidatus Woesearchaeota archaeon | reverse complement strand
GCATTGTAGAACTTAGTGCTTTTGATAGTTTCACCACAACAAAGAATTTCACTTCTAATGGGACTTTTGCCATTTCTCTTTATTACTATGGTAATGCTACTGTTCTTGCTTCTAATGTTACCTACTATGCAACGGTTAGTCCATCAAATGCTTCAGCCGGGTCTGGAGGTGGTTCTTCACCAAGCAGCGGAGGTGGAGGACCAAGCGGAGGATCATCACCTGACACGGGAGCACCTGAAGCAACAGCGAAGTATCGCGAGGGGAGAGCGCCAGTGACAAGCCAACGTCCCAGTGGACCAGCGCCACCTTCAACACCCCCTGCACCAGCTTCGGCGACTCCTTCATCCTTGCCTCCAGGAGGCGGAACACCCCTTACCGGAGCGGCAGTTGCTTCTCCCTCCTCGAATTTGATGGGGGCCTTTGTGAAGCCCAGTGACAAGGACATTGGGATTTTGTTCTTGATGCTGCTGCTGGCAGTGCTGGTGATGCATGTTGCCAGAAAAATGAAGCACGGGCATTACTCCTTTGTTGAGTACGTGAAGAACGGGATTCCTCTTCTTGCGCAACCTCTTCCGAGAACACCACCCAAACACCAACACTTGTATCTCCAGGCCTTGCGCACCACGTATCAGCGCGATGCCTTTTCCAAGCATGTGGAACAGGTGAATCGCTCCTATGCCTTCCAAGAACCTGGACGACAGCGAAACATTAATATAAAGCCACCTCTTCCTCAGAGCGTGCAGCGTGTTTCTTCCCGTCATGCTGTCAAAACCTTACGGGAGGTGTACAAGACATGAGTCGTGTGATTGGGATTATTGCCATCAAGGGAGGAGTCGGGAAAACGAGCTGTGTTGCGCAGCTTGGCAGTGCACTGGCTGACTTCGGGAAGAAGGTGCTGTTGGTGGATGCGAACTTCTCTGCACCGAATCTTGGCTTTCATGTGGGGTTGGTGAATCCCAAGAAGACCTTGCATGACGCTCTCCAAGGAAAAGTGTCTATCCATAAGGCCATCTATGCATACAACAAGAATTTGCATGTGATTCCTGGATCGCTGTTGAATGAGAAGATCAATCCGTTCTTGCTGAAGAAACACCTTGCTCATTTGCGTGATTTTTATGACATCATCTTGATTGATTCTTCGCCAAATCTCAATCATGAGATTTTGGCAACCATGGTGGCAGCGGATGAGTTGATTGTTGTCACGAATCCCGATGTACCGACGCTGAGCTGCACGATGCATGCGGTGAAAGAAGCGCTGCGGAAGAAGATACCCATTACAGGATTGATCTTGAACAAAGTGCGCAACAAGGATTTTGAATTGTCGATCGAGGAGATTGAAGACAGCTGTGGCGTGCCGGTGATTGGGTATGTACCAGAGAGCGTGGCGGTGCCGGAGAGCATTGCCTATACCACTCCCTTGCCTTATCATCAACCGATGCATGATGTGTCTGTTGAAATGAAAAAATTGGCTGCTGCGCTGATTCAGCAGGATTACAAAGATCCGCGCTTCTTTACACAATTCCGAAAATTATTTGATACATCCGTACGCAAAGATGAAATCAATCGTGAGCTTTTGAAGTTAGGAAAGCAGCATTGGTGACGCTATGGCAAAGAAATGTCCTCGCTGCGGAAGCGGACATGTGGATTACGAGGGAGACAAGGAATTCGGATTCTTGATTTGCTTGAACTGTGGGTATGATGAAGGGGATGAGTATGATGTGCCGAGCGAACGAACAACAAAGGGTGGGAAAGGGACTCCCTACAAGCGTGGTGGGTCCTTACGGACGCAGAAGAAATAAAATGATCTTTTAACGATATGTTTATAAACAATTTCTCATCTTTCCGCATATGCCAGAAAAGATGCGTGATGTGATCATTATTGGTGGCGGGATTTCTGCTCATAGTGCTGCTTTGTACACGGCGCGCGCGTCGCTGAAGCCGTTGGTGATTTCTGGCAGTGGTTTGGATCAATTAAGCTTGACAACAGTGGTGGAGAATTACCCTGGCTTTCCTGAGGGGATTATGGGGCCAGATTTGATACAAAACTGCAAGAAGCAAGCGCAGAAATTTGGTGCAGAGTATCTTGAAGAGGATGTGGCTTCATTTAAGAGAATCAGCGGGGGATTTGAGATTGGGGTGGGAAAGAAAGCATTCAAGGCGAGAACAGTCATTATCAGTACGGGAGCATCTGCACGAAGGCTTGGGATACCTGGAGAAGACAAATATTTCGGCCGCGGCGTCAGCACGTGTGCGGTCTGTGACGCAGCCATATATCATGATAAGGTAGCAGTAGTTGTTGGCGGTGGTGACAGTGCGATGGAGGAGACGTTGGCGTTGTACAAGTTTGCGAAGAAGGTTTACCTTGTTCATCGACGCGATGCCTTTAAGGCGAGCAAAATTATGCAGGATCGTGTCATGAAACTCAAAGACAAAGTCGAGATTATTTTGAACACCGAAGTGACTGAGGTAAAGGGAAATAAGTTTGTTGAAAGCGTGAAAACGAAGGACGTGCAGACTGGAAAGGTTGGTGAGATCACGTGTGATGGGATGTTTTTGGCTATTGGTCATATTCCCACTACTGCACTCTTTAAAGACGTGGTGAAGTTGGATGAGCAGGGTTACATTATCACCGATAAACTAGGAAAAACAAATGTTGAAGGCATTTATGCAGCAGGTGATGTGCAGGATCATGTTTTCAAGCAAGCGGTGACGTCTGCTGGGACGGGATGCATGGCTGCTCTTAATGCAGAGAAGTATATTGAGCATTTGAAGGCTACGGGGAAGTATTGAGATGGTAGAGTTCGATGAGTTTGGACCTGAAAAGATATTTGAGGTGTATAACCCCAAAGTAGGAATGCACGGATTTGTTGTCATTGACTCATTGGCTTTGGGTGTTTCAAAAGGAGGCATTCGCATGACCTCTACTGTCACCATTGATGAAGTTGCGAAGCTTGCACGGACTATGACGTGGAAGAATGCCCTTGCTGATTAGCCTTTTGGAGGGGCAAAGGCTGGTATCATTGCAGATGATCGCGCCATCTCAAAACAAAAGAAAAAAGAGATTATCCAAGCATTTGCTTGTGCGATTAAACCCATTTGTCCAAAGTTGTACATTGCAGGGCCTGACATGAATACGGGTGAAGAGGAGATGAAATGGTTTGTGGAAACGAATGGAAGCATGAAATCAGCGACAGGAAAACCAGCTACCCTCTGTGTGAAACCCGGAGTGAAATGCGGGATTCCCCATGAGTATGGAAGCACCGGGTTTGGGGTGTTTCATGCTGCTGTGGTTGCTGCACATCACCAAGGCAAGAACATTGAAGGCATGACGGTTGCTATTGAGGGATTAGGCAATGTGGGCAGCTTTGCTGCGAAATATTTGAGCGATGCTGGTGCGAGAATTGTTGGTCTTTCAGACAGCAAAGGATTGTTGTATGCACCTGAAGGCATAGACTTGAAGAAGATATTCACTGTGAAAGAGAAAACAGGATCGGTGATCAACTACACACTGGGGAAGGTCTTGCCTACGCATGGGATTGTAGCATTAGATGTTGACCTTCTTGTGACAGCTGCTGTTCCTGATCTGATTAAGAGCGATGATGTCTATAATGTCAAGGCACGCATTATTGTGGAAGGAAGCAACATTCCGATGACTGCTGAGGTGGAAGAACAATTACATCAACGCAAGATTTTGGTCGTGCCTGATTTTGTGGCGAATGCTGGCGGCGTGATCAGTAGTTATGCAGAATACAAAGGAAAAAATCCTGATGATATGTTCATCTTGGTCAAGAGAAAGATCCAGAAGAACACCCATATTGTGCTGAAGTATGCAGAACAGAAGGGGTGCACACCGCGAGATGCTGCGCTCGAGATTGCGAAGGATCGGGTGGTTAAAAAATATAGGACGTGCAGAATTCCTACTCTCTCATGACCTTTTTGTGATATTCATTCCACCATTCTTGACGTCGCGCTTGATAATTTTGTAATCTCCTTACTTGTGAAGGACTTTCTACGGTGTGGAAACCTGTTTCGTCCACTCGTGGTTGTGGTTGTTGATACACGGGATGTCCATTACTGTCTTCCGGAAGAATGTCATTCATGTCGAGTATCCCTTCATTCACCAACTCTTCTACTGATTCGTCTCGATTGAGATGATTATCGTTACTTGAGTGAAAAAGAGAACTCGTGCACACTTGGCCACACATGTCTGTTACTGCAACTCTAATCTGTCGCTGTGTCACCCTGAACACCTATCGTATGAAAAGATGAACTTCCTTATAAATGTTGTCCTTGTCACTACGACATATAGCCTTTCTGAGAAGTATATACCTTGACCTGTTCCTTCCTGCTCTTTTTTGCTTGTCCTCCTTCAAGGCAAATCTTATATAGCACTTTCCCTCTTCCCAGAGGAGAACGAGGTGTATTGTGGTCAAGGTCTATCTGAATTACATTGATGGGAAATGGAGGCGCTCCCGCAGCAGGAAGACGTTGCCTATTTTGTGCCCTTCGACGGGAAGGGTTTTCGCTCGCGTTCAAGACAGCACGGAGAGGGATGTGGATGATGCTGTTGCTGCAGCGCGATCTGCTTTTGACGCTGGTGTGTGGAGCAGGAAAACTCCTGGCGAGCGTGCATCGCTTCTGTTGAGATTTGCTGATGTCCTTGAGAACAACATTGAGCGCTTAGCGAAACTGGAATCGTTGAATCAAGGAAAGTCGTATAAAATGGCACATGATTCTGACCTTCCTTTCGCGATTGACAATTTACGATTTTTTGCAGGCGCTGCACGGGTGTTAGATGGTGTTGCTAGCACAGAGTACATTCCTGACGGAACGAGTATTTTAAGACGGGAACCGGTGGGTGTGGTGGCTGCCATTACTCCCTGGAATTATCCCCTTATGATGGCTGTGTGGAAGATGGGACCTGCATTGGCTGCCGGCAATACATTGGTGTTGAAACCAGCGAGCTACACTCCCTTGACGACGTTGGAGATTGCTGCGCTCTCTCAGCAGGCAGGCATTCCTTCTGGTGTGTTGAATGTGATCACTGGTGCTGGCGGGTTGGTGGGAAGTGCGTTGGCACGCCACCGTGATGTGAACATGATTTCGTTAACCGGCAACACTGAAACAGGAAAACAGATCATGCGGTTGGCAGCTGACAATTTAAAAAAGGTGCACCTCGAGCTGGGAGGCAAAGCGCCGTTCATTGTGTTTGAAGATGCGGACTTGGATGCTGCTGCAGAAGGCGCTGTTGTTGCGAGCGTGGTGAACACGGGACAGGATTGCACTGCTGCTGCTCGGGTGTATGTGCACCAGACTGTGTACCGGAAGTTCTTGGAGAAGATTGTTACCATAGCAAAGAGGGTGCGTGTGGGAGATTCGCTAGCGAAAGGAACTGATCTTGGGCCGATGGTGTCGATGGAACAATTGCAGAAGGTGATGCGCTTTGTTGAACAGGGCAAGAAAGAAGGCGCGAAGATTGTGTACATGGGTGCAACGCCGGAGAGTGAACGGGGGTATTACATGCCTGTTGTCGTGATGACCAACGTGAAGCAGAGAAGCCCTTTGTGCCAACAGGAGATTTTTGGGCCGGTGGTCATGGTGTTTCCGTTTACGACACTGCAGGACGTCGTCACCAAAGCGAATGATGTGGAGTATGGGCTGGCGTCCAGCGTGTGGACCAAGGATATCCAGAAGGCCTTCACTGTTGCTCATCGATTACGATTTGGAGAGGTGTGGATTAATGATCATCTGCCCCTGGCTTCTGAACTTCCCCATGGTGGGGTGAAACAGAGCGGGCACGGGAGGGATATGAGTAGGTATGCGCTTGAAGAATATACCACCCTGAAACATATTTATGTGGATTTGAGCGGGAAGAAGAGAAAATCGTGGCATTACACGGTGTATGGAAAACCATGACACGCACGTTCTTTACTGTGAATCCCGCTACCGAAGAGCGGATGAGAACTTATCGACTATGCACCCTCACACAGATCAAGCGCTCCCTGAAGAAGGCAGCTGCTTCCTTTCAGAGGTGGAAACAATATTCTGCTGAGGAACGTGCACAGCACTTCACTTCACTTTCTCGTTTGTTGTTGAGAGAGAAGAAATCCTTAGCGCGGTTGATGACGATAGAAATGGGAAAACCCGTTACTGAAGCAGCGGCAGAGATTGAGAAATGTTCCCTGGCATGCACCTATTTTGCTGAACACGCTGCTGATTTTTTGCAGCCCGAGAAGATAAACACAGAAAACAAGAGGAGCTATGTACGCTTTGATCCGCTGGGAACGGTGCTGGCTATTATGCCATGGAATTTTCCTTTTTGGCAGGTGTTTCGGTGCGCGGTGCCTGCGTTGTGTGCAGGAAATGTGGTGGTCTTGAAACATTCAAATCAGGTGCCAGGCTGTGCCCTTGGCATCCAACGGCTGTTTCGTGAGAGTGGGTTTCCCAGCGGTGTGTTTACTGCGTTGCTTGCCAACTCTTCACAGGTTTCACAGATCATACCCTCTGTGCACGCTGTCTCCTTAACAGGAAGCGTTCATGCTGGACAAAGTGTTGCAGAACAGGCTGGAAAACATCTGAAGAAGATCGTGTTGGAATTAGGAGGCATGGATCCTTTTGTGGTGCTGGAAGATGCTGATGTGAATATGGCGTGTCAAACTGCAATCAAAAGCAGATTCATTAATTCTGGGCAGAGCTGCATTGCTGCGAAGCGGTTTATAGTAGTAAAGAAACGATACCAAGAATTTATTGGTGCTGTTGTTGAAGCTACCAGAAGATTAATCGTAGGAGATCCTTTAGCATCTCGCACGCAGGTAGGACCTTTAGCCAACTCTCAACAATTACGTACGTTAGAGCGACAGGTGCATACGAGTGCGCGAATGAGAGCACGAGTGGAGTGCGGCGGACAACGCTTGCAGAGGACGGGATATTTCTTTGCGCCAACAGTGTTGACACGCGTGACGAAAGGAATGCCTGTGTTGCTGGAGGAAGTGTTCGGACCAGTGATGCCTGTTCAGGTGGTGAAAAATGATCATGAGGCACTGCAGGAAGCAAATGCAAGCTCTTTTGGATTGGGCGCAAGTGTGTGGACAAGAAACCGTGCGAAAGGGGAACGGATGGCGAGAGAGATTGAAGCGGGTGTGGTGGCTGTAAATAGCATAGTAAAATCAGATCCGCGGCTGCCCTTTGGAGGGGTGAAGAATTCAGGCATAGGACGAGAATTAAGTAGATATGGTCTTTTGGAATTTACCAACATCAAAAGCGTGGTGGTCAATTGAAAAAAACATCTCCTTTTCAAGGTAATTTGGTCTCAAACAAAGTGAAGAAACTTTTTCTGGTTTTAGTAGTTCTCTTTATGCTTCATGGCGTGGAAGAATATCTAACTGGATTTTATAAGGTAGATCTTTCCCTTGCACAATTTTTTGGCTTTTTCGAGATCATACCTTGGCCACAAGCTGTCTTTCTTTTGTTTCAAGCAATGTGGTGGTTAATTTTAGTACTTATTTTACTCTTTATCTTTGTTAAGGAATGGTCATACTATGCAATGATAATTATAGGCTTGATCACTCTTCTTGAAATACACCATATCTACAAGGCACTTGCACAAATGGCTTATTACCCAGGTTTGCTTACTTCTCTACTCATAGTCGTTGTAGGAATATTCCTTCTCAAAGAACTCCTTAGACATAGGGTGAGATGAATGTCGCG
>CAYJXC010000022.1:0-7815 GCA_964374075.1 Candidatus Woesearchaeota archaeon | reverse complement strand
GGGATGAGATAGGGGACTGCTGCAGGGTCTTTGATTTGTCCTAATGCATATGCTGCAGTGGATTCGACGTCAGGGTCTTGGAGGAGGGGGATGAGATACTTCAGCGTTTCTGGATTTGCGTTATACTTTTTAATGATAGAATCATAATCTCTCTTGATGAGAGCACTTTTTATTTCTTCTTGCATTAGGTCTTTTGTTGTTGGTGTTTCTTCCCCGCTTGGAACTATTGGCATCTCTGCTGCGATAGTACGTGTGATATCGCCTTCATCGAGAGGAAGATCCTGCATTTCCTCAACAGGCATGCTCTGTATATCTGAAAGAATCTCCTTTACCTTCCTACTAGGCTGCACAAATCCTGCAGCCACCACTTTTGGAGTGATTGCTCTTCCTAGCTTTGTTGGATCAGAGTGAAGTGCAAATTCTGTTTCCATAAATTGCGCTGCTTCTGGAGAGAAAAACCGAAAATATTCTGGATGCCACTTAAATGTATTTGCCTGCGCCAGCAATTCGTCTACAATATCCGCATCACTCCATTTCTTCTTTATTAAAAAGTCTGTTATTTGATCATCAGTCCATTCTTCCACTTCCTTTCCTACAATCCAAAATTTCACGAAACTCCTTTTATAGAAAGGCCATTGTTGCTGCGAGGTTATGTCTGCAACCATTTTTGATTTATACTGCGAAGGCACAAGTCTAAACAGCTGATGGGAGCGCTCGTGAGCAATTGTTGCTTTAAGGCGGTTATTGGCAAATCCAACAGATTTACCACCAACCATAATGGGATTTGGTATCCCCATCGAATAATGATCGAGATTGATGAAAACCACATTATCCTCGCTGACTAATCCTGCCGCCTTCTGTGCCGGGAACATTGCGGCAAATTCTGAGCCACTTACTCCTCTGATCTTTCTCCAATGCTGCGCTATTTTCTGCGCCACTGCAGGCGTATTGAGCCTTCCACCAATTGGCTGAGAAATTTCTGCGATGATATCATGCACGCTTGTGATTTTTGGCAATTGAGGGGATTGGCTTCCCCTGCTCACTTGAGATGGTGCTGCTGGAGCTATCTCTTTTGTTACAGCAATAAAGTCAGCTTCATTTTCAAACGGTGCTGCTTCAACAGCGGCATCAATTTTTTTTGCCAAAGTCAAAATCTCTTCACGCGCGCGTGTATCAGAGGCTGGTGTTTCAATAACCTTCATCGCCCCTTTTTCCTGCGCCACTTCATACTGATGCGCTGCGGCTAGCTCTTCCAGTTTCCGCCTGGTATCACCTGCAGAAGCGAGAGCGAGTATTCCTTCACGTGCTAATGAGCTGCGTTGCAATCCTTCCTTTTGTTTTTGTATGGCTTGCCGAGTTGCTTGTAGCTTTGTATCATCAATTCTTCCTGCACGGAAGGATGCTGCAACAAGAGCGTCGAGGGTGTTAAGATACTGATGATACTTCCCTTCCTGTTGCTCGAGACTTCCAGAAAGTCGTTCTGTGGCACTCCCTTGTGCTGCTTGTTTTTCAGTTTCTGCACTGAGCTCTTCGTGCGCTTGTCGTACTTCCTGAGTCGCTTGGAGAACTTCAAGGCGAGATAGGTCTGCCAGCCATCGCGCCTCTTCGTAGCGCGCTTCCTCTTCTGTCATCATGGGTTCTGTTTTTGCAAGGATTTCTGCCCGTACAGTAAGTTCACGCATTGCTTCTATCTCCAATGCCTGGAGAGCGTTGTCTTGTTGCTTCTGGTCTTGTTGCTGGATGGCTTGCTCTACTTGTTGTTGTGCTTGTTGGAGGGAAGCGAGCGTATCTGCATGTTCAAGCCGTACTTCCAGCTCTCTCTTCCTTTCCCTCAATGATTCCAGTTGCGGTGGAGATGGAGGTTGAGCTTGCTTTCCTGGCGGATGCTTTGCCTGAATGGGTTGAGATTCCTGCGCTAGTGATTTAACAGCATTCTTGTACGCTTCATGTAAGCGTAGTTTGTTGATCTCTGCTGCTGCCATAGGAATGGTTGCTTTCACTTTGGGAATGCCGTACACATTCTCAGACAGCAGTTCTGATGTGGCATAGAGAAGTGGATTTTCTACTCCCATCTGTTGAAGTGCACCTTGAATTAAAGCATTCGTGCCCTCTTCCACCACTACTTCCCCAAACCCGAAATCAACTGCTGCAAGCGTTCCTTTACCGACGAGTGTCTTTCCCACTATTGCGCGAGCTTTCGCTACCTGCTGACCCATCGTTCCGAGAAAACGGACCGGTGCGGAATTGGCGATAATAGCTCCCACGCGAGTGGCTGCGAGAGATTTGCCGGCAATTTTGATGGTTGTTCCCATAGCACCAGCTCCTACTACGAAGAGGGGATTCGCCATTCCTTCTGTCCAGGTTTCTACGCTGAAGAGAGATGCTTTGGTTTCATCACCTAAGTTGAAGTCGAGCAGTCCACCACCCTCAGAATCTTGGAGTTTGGCGAGTGCTTCTTTTGTATCGGCCAGTTGGTAGTACTGCCGTGCTGCTGAGAACATCTTCTTGTCCCGTGCAACATCTCCGAGGAAGGTGAATACCTGCTCGTATCGCTCCTCTGCAGAGAGAGGTTTTGTTCCTCTTCTCTCCAACTCAGCTGGGCTCTTGGGAGGCAGTGCGCTTTGCTCTGCTTTCAAGAAGGATTGGATGACTGGATGAGCGAGTATCATCTCAGTTCGTAGTGTGAAAGGTAATGTCTCGCTGACTTCTCCTAGTGCTTCTTTGAGGGTCTTTCCTTGCGCAAGATGCATGCGGAGAGCTCGTTCCATGGAGTTTGCAATATCCTTGCGTCTCTGTTGAGGAATATTATGCATGGCATCGTCGTTTACGAGGGGCATGTACACCGTTTCCTTTAGCGCACGATAAAGATTGATACTATCCATCGGCGTGCTATAGTCGTCAGATGCCCCTGCTACCGTCGCACCTTGTGCAGATCGCGGGCGATAGGCATCTCTTTCAAAGATGCCCTGCTCCCATGCTGAGAATGCAGTGAGGAGGAGTTCCTTGTCTGGGGGGAGTTGAGGTTCTCCACGCGCTTCTTGGCCGAGCCTGCGATAGGACTCGCGGAAGTTGCGATGGAGGTTGAGGTTCTCCTCATTGTCATAGACTACGCCATCTCTTAGTGCTCCCTTGTACTCATTTACTGCCATCTGGAGGTCTGTTATTTCTTGTATCTTACTCTGGATTTCTGCCTTTGATGTCACGACTCCCTTCAACATATCGTAGAAAGAAGGGTAGTTCTCCATCCACTCGATGCCCCGCTTTACCTTTTCTTCTGCCTCTGCAAGCGTGTAGGTTTTTCCGCTGCTCTTGATTTCATCTTTCCTGAATGGTGCTGGCCAGATTGTTTCCCCGATCTCTGCAGTGACGCTTTTTCTCACGTGTTCAAGTTCTTGTTGCTGCTCTGGAGCAAGTGTTTCTGCTCTCTCTCCGCGTGAGAGACGCAGAGCAAGTACTTCCTGTGCTTGTGGAATGGTATAGGCAAGACCTCCCACCACGATCGTTGAGCCAAGATTGCCTACCTTTGCTCGTGCTTCATCGAGATCAGCATTGTCATGGAGATGAGCAGTGTAGATGAGGTTTTCCATAAGAGTGTATTCGTCTTTGAGCTGCTGGATTCTGTTGAAATCTCCCTTAGAGAGATGAGCCATCCTTTTCTTCTCTGGCACAGAGAGCAGTTCTTGCGAGAGGTACTGGAGGAACTCTTCTTTGCCCTCAAACTCCACACTAATTCTTGAGTACAGTGCATCAGCCTCCTCAAATTTGCCTTGCTCGATGAGTTGGCGTGCCTCATCAATCAACACACCAAAGCGTGAGTACTGGGTAGCGAGCTCAACCTCTTGGACAAACTGCTGTTGGAATTCTGGTGTAATGCGAGGATAGAGCTTCTCTGAGAGTTCTTTGATTCTTGCCAAATCTTTTGCCTTGATGGCTTCTTGCAAGGCAAGAAAGTCTTGCTGGAAGGTGATCCTGCCCTGCTCTGCTTCTTCCCAACTCTTTAGGGTGTAGATGCCATCTTTGTCAAGGATGATGCCCTTCTCTGGATCTGCTGTTTGGATGATAAATGGTTTCTTCTGCTGCTGAGTGAGGTCAAACTCTCGTGCTGCGCGGATATCGTTTGGGGTGATGATGAGGCTATGCCGCTTGTTATCAAATGTGACTTTTCCTGCTTTGAGAGTAAGTATGTCGGACGATGCTGTTGAGGTTACTGTGAGATCTGCTCCTTCAGCTTCTATCGTGAAGAGATTCGTGGAGAGGGCAAGTGATCCTTGAATGTTGATGGTCTGTGCTTCTGGTGTCGAGATGAGGACAGCTGTATTGGGTGGCAAAGTACCTATCTGTTCTTTAGTGTACACATTGATAGCCTGACCTGATACGGATGAGAAGGTCATACCTTGTTGCTGGACGCTAATGTCTCTTCCAGCAAAGAGTCCTTTTGCTGTATCAACAATCACATTGCTTCCTTGAGCGTAGGAGAGTGTAGCATCATTAATTTCCAGTGTTGATGGGGAAGTTGCCACAAATCGCGCATAGGCAAGACCATCATTGGTTACTTCAAAGATTGCCCCTTCTTCTGCATAGATTTCATAGCTATACGATGGATGGGCAAGATCATCAGTAAGGTGAATAGCACCATTTGATGCGAATTCGATAACGCGTGCATTCTTGATGGTCATCCCTTTTATCCCGAGCGTGCCATCAAATGTTGTTAAGCTATCAAGGTAGGATTGTACTTCACCAATTTCTTCTGCAGTCACACCAATGATATCTATTTTCGTATCGCCAATCGTGATGCGTTGCGTAGATCCTATCTGCTCAATAGAATACTCCACAGTCTGAGACGATGAGCCATCTTGAGCTCCGGCTAGTACAACAGAAAGGACGAGAAGCGTAATGATATTCAGCATCCACCTGTGGAAGAGTTTCATTCTCGTTTCCACCTCTTTTCAAGCTCGAAGATCTTCTTGAGCATTTCTTTATGAGATTTATTAAGCCTAAAAATGAGGAGTTTTCCAGACCGATTCACCTCAAGAACCCCTTTTTTATCAAGTTCCTGAATGATTTTTGAAATGGATCCTTTGTTGAGTCCTGTCTCCCTTGCCAGTTCAGAAAGATTAAAGAGCCATTCGTCTGCAACAACTAACCTGCGAGCTATTTTTATCTTGTTTTTGCTTCCTAAAAGGTCTTCTATCATAGTTGTGTTTTTGCAACTTTGTTTATTTTTATTTTCTTTGATTATAATTCCTCTTCTTCGGATATAAAAAGCAACTTTTAAACCTTTCCTTTCTTAGAGGAGTTTCTGAGCTCAGTGTCTGAGCTAGCAAAGTATTTAAACAGCCTTCCTTTTTCCGTTATCATGAAAAGGGGGCAGGTGACTTTTTTTGTTTTAACGGGGATTGCGCTCCTTTTCATTGTTGGTTCCTTACTTTACCTGCGGGTGCAAAAACAGAAAACAACCCTTGCGCCAACCATTGCACTGCCACTCCATGCTCAGCAGGTCTATTCTTATGTGCAATCATGCCTTGATGACATTTTACCACTAGGAGCCTTTCTCTTGGGAAAACAATCTGGGTTTTATCGAGCTCCACAGGATGCACTTCGAACAAATGAAACTATCATTGCATATTATTACAAGAATAGTATAAAACGTGTGCCTACCGCTCGTGATTTTGAAAATCAGTTCTCACTTTTTATTAAAGATAATCTCCCCCTCTGCGTTGATTTTTCACGCTTTCCCTCGCTTGCCATTACTCCTGGAAAAGTCACTTCCAGTATCACTGTCCGTGAGAATAATGTCGATGTGCAGGTTACATATCCTTTGAAAATTGAAAAAGAATCGACAGTTCTCGCTCTTAGCAAACCATACAGCAGTACGCTTCCCCTTCGTATCACAAAAATTCTTGATGCTGCATCAAAGATCACACAAGCAGCTCATGAAGATCCAGAAACCATTGATCTTACTTTGCTTCTTGAAACAGATTTTGATATTAACCTGATCTCTTATGACAATCACACCATTATTTATGCTATCACAGACAAACAATCAATGTTGCGGGGTGTTCCTTACACATTTCTTTTTGCCCATGATCTCTAAATCTCTCTGCGGAATCTTGATTGTATTCTTTTTTCTAGGGCCATCTGTTTCTGCCTTAGTTCAGTCTGTTGATATTACTGCCGTAAACCCCCAATTTATCACTTTTCTCAAGACTAATGATATCGTTGCTTTTGAATATCGCGGAGTTAATTATGAAGCGCATATTGCAGAAACAACTGAGGATTACCTTACTCTTGAGGTGCGCACTGTTTCTCATCTGATCCAGCGCTTTCATTTGATTGCAGAAGACCAACGGGATATTGATCTTGATGCAGATCTTGAGTCGGATGTGACCTTTTTTCTCAAACAGATTCAAAATGGGAGATCGACGCTCACTATTATTAATATCCCTAAGATGCCTTCTCCACCTCAGCAGCCGGAACAAACTTTCACACCTGAGGAGAAAGAAGCTGCAGATTCATCGCTCCAAAAGTTTTTGCAGGCCACACCTACCCTTACAACAGGCCTTCTTTATCTTAATGGTAAAGTATCTTTTTTTCGAGTTGCCCAGGATTATGGCATCTTCTATGGCATCCAAGCAGTCTCACAGCATGATCCAGAAGCCGGGGCTGCTATTCAAGCCTTTCAGGCGCTGCAAAAAATGGGTGCTGCTTTACAGCCTGCAGGGTCTCCAGAACAGCTGACTGGATCAAGCATCCATGCCCTTTCAGGCAAGGTTCTTGCTGCATGGGACGGGCATAATACCTATTACCGCTTCAAACTTCTTCCTTCCGTTTCCAAGGACATCAGCCCACTTTTCAAAGAGGGAAGTGTCTATGCAAAAAACATTCAGGTCACAAAAGATTTTTCAGATCGGTTGCTTACCATCACTCTCTTACCGTATGGAAGCGTTGACGTCAACACGCGCCTTTTTGTCAATCTTAATGGAGACATGAAGCTTGCCGAATCTGATGCGCAAATCCACAATGCAGAGCTTGTTGCACGCAAAAGTAACACAAACGCAGATTTCACTTTGTCTCCCCATCCTTTCGTGGCATTCTTTCGCGCCAATGGCCAGCTTTCCTATAGTGCAGATGCCAACACCCTTACCGTGAACCGCGCAAGCGTACGCTTTGCAGAACCAACGTATACTCTTCGCCTTCCTGCTAGCAACACCGCCATAGATGATGCAGATGTCACCTTGGCTATGCCTTCCTTGCCTCAACCGACAGCTCTTACTACGACAGATAAAAGTAAAATTTCCTTTACCCTTCAGCGTACGACGATGACTCCTGCTATCCATATTCTTCACACTACATTTCCTCTTGAAGGGGAACATCCCCCCTCCGTGAGCACTCCGCAAGGTCTCCTCTCAGCCAGCGGGGGGAATATTTCTAGTTCTGTGTCCCTTCCAGGAAGAATAGTGAGTTTCTTTACCTCTCCCGTCTTCATTTTACGCGATGGCACGAATGCGATCTCCTTTTCCACTCTTAAGAAAGAGTTGCAGCACTTTGAAGATATTTACGCACGGTCGCCCGAGAGTGTGAAGAAGAAATTCTTTTAATGGGGATGTTATTTCACTATTTTCTTTCTTGTTCTGCTGACAGGATTGTAAAGATGGAGAAGAGCGTGGGTACAGCATTTCTGGAAAACTGTATGAAAAACAAAGCGAAACTTATGTCTTAGGCGATAAGAAATACCAAATAACATATGAGGCTACTGGTGTCGCAGATCCCTGAAGACACAGAAGCGGATCCAGAAGTTCGGCTCGACTTTGCGTG
>CAYJXC010000021.1:0-7935 GCA_964374075.1 Candidatus Woesearchaeota archaeon | reverse complement strand
TTGTAGGCGTGAATCATGAGCAAGAAAAATGACGCAGCCCTTTATAAGCGGGGGGTGGGTGGTTGACGAGTGATTATCACTTTTAACACCGCAATTGTTTTTACAATATTTTTTCCGGAAAGGAAGAAATAATTCCGAAAGGAAAAGAAAGATACTGAAGGAGACGGCGCATTCATCTCAGGGCTAAAGCCACTGAGAGTTCTGCGCCGCAAATCTTAAAGTCCATAATGGACAGGCACAGGGATATCCATCCGTTGCAGGTGATGCTCACACTCCCTGCAGAGGTAAGGATTCGTGCGCGCACTCTTCCTGATTTCCATGCGACAGGACACGCATCGTCGATAGCGTCCAACCATTAACTCACCCCCAGCTGTATGATCCTAATAAAAGGCTACGATGCACTCATGGCGTGCAGCCTCTTCAATCGCTTCTTCTTCATCAAAACGTCGTGGTGCACTAATCAGATGAGACTCATTCTCAATCTCAAGTTGATACATCCTGACCACCTCCCGTGGCTGAGGGGCACCACCAAGAATGTGTGACTGTTGACCGCAACAATGCAATATATTATAGCTCAGCATAACTGTATATACTAGTACATGGATTACGCGTCAATATAACCACGCATGAACGCTTCTTCACTGGCAGAGATCTCATCATCCTCCAACAATGTCTCAATCTCTTCCTCGGTGTAAAAGTCGTCATCTTGCTCGTAGTTATACTCTTCTTTTGGTTTTTTCATGGGTTGACCCCCCTTTGATGTTGCAGAGGCACCGGATTCTTTCCGATTCCACCGGAAGAAAAACACAAGAACTTTATATAAAAGTGTGTTGTAGTTTTAACGACAACATAAAAAGTCGAAAGAAGGAGGAAAGAGGAGCAAGATCACACCACCATAAGTAGGTAGGTAACACAGAAGGAGACAATCAAAAACAGATAAAGATGTGTTGTATGAAAAACAACAACATTTATAAAAGAGAGCACATAGCCCAAGGGTGGGGGAACAATGAGAAGAGACGAAATCCTGCACGACCTTGGCTTTAGTAAGAACGAAGCGCAGGTCTATCTCACCTTGCTGCGCACAGGAGCAAACACAGCAGGAACCATTGCTGCCCATGCAAAGATTCATCGTACCAATGTGTATGATGCCTTGGACAGATTGGTGGAAAAGGGAGCGGTAACCTACATTTTCAAGGGAAACAAGAAATATTTTGAAGCAGGAAACCCCACGACGATTCTCGAATTATTAAAAGATCGGACGACCCAATTTGAAAGTAACATCCTTCCCACCCTCCAGCTCGATTACAAACTTTCGAAGGAAACCAACAAAGCACACATCTTCGAAGGAATGCAAGGGATCAAAACCATTACAAATGATATGCTAAGAGAAGGAAAAGAAATCTGTGTGTTTGGCATCCCAAAGGATGTAGCACAGAGATTAAAGAGTTTTATTGATGTCTTCCACAAACGAAGAATCGAAAAGAAGATGGATATGTATCATCTCTATGATGCCAATGCAAAAGAAAGAATTGAACATCTCAACTCACTCCCTTACACTGAAGCAAAATATTTGCCCCATAATGCGGAAAGCCCAGCCACAACGCTTATCTACGGAAACAAAATTGCATTTAATATTTGGTCAGATCCACCCATTAGTATTCTTATAGAAAGTGAAAAAATGGCTGAGCAATATAGAAACTACTTCAGATATCTATACAAAACAGCTAAAGGAGGCAAAAAATAGGAAAAGAAAGGGTTACAAGGTAGATTTTAATCTCCTCGTGAAGAAATTAAAGGTTTGATCGCGAGCAAGATCAGCCTCAGGAGAGAGGTTTTCCATATGTTCTAAGGTAGATAAGATCAGTTGACGTTCTTCTAAGAGATGAGTAACAAGCTCTTTGCATTCATTGCTATCTAGGCGAATATAACTATTGACAGGTTCGCCATTAGGCTTACGGTATATCTCCCAATTTGTCATTGTATGATTAGGGAAAGAGCGACGATAGATGTTTTTTATGTTTCTTTGAATACCATCTTCATCCTTCATATTTTTGTCGCGTAGTTTACCAAAACTTGAGTCATGAAAAAGATTAACATGACTGACCGCAGGTAATGTTTTGAAACTAACTGCTTTTCCTTTACGACGTTCTATGGTACGCATATGATTAAACTTTCCTAGAATTGAAGCAAGATGCTGAAGAAGGGTATCACTATAGGCATCAGAGAAATAAGTTTCTGTTTCACGGATGATTCCGATACCCATCTCTTCAATACGATGCAGAAGAGATTCAAGAGTATAATTCTCCGGAGGAAGGCTCTTTTGTCGAGCCAGATCCTGCACTTCCTCAAGAGTATGACCACCGATAGTAGGACGATGAACAACATATTTGTCTCGAGTTCCAACAAGGTGGAGATCGACGCCATGAATAGTTGACGTCTTATACCCATTACCTTCAAAGATGCCTACTTCCCTTCCCATCTCAATCAGTGCCAACAAGCCACGCAAATGATCACGCGAAAGCCCTTCAATCCAAAGTTGACAGACGCTAGGATCAGAGCGATTTGGTTCTTTGTAAGAACCTGCCAAAAGTAAATACATTAACATAGAAACAGGGTTTGATACTTCAATAACATTCCCCCTATAACCCCTCAATTGTGTTGCATGTTTAAGTGTCTCGCGTGCATAAAGAGAAAAAAAGTCTTTTCGTGTTTTGGTGGGATCACGAGTTAATTCTCGTTCCTGCTCACGATGTCCTATGGAATAAAGTAAAGTGCCACAGTTAAACTTTAAGTCATAAAGATCATGAGCTAAGACAATTTCAAGACCAGATGATTTCCCACTATCAATGATTTTCTTCTCAAGCTCCTCAGCAAGCTGTTCAGCCTTTTTTGGATTATGTCCATTACACAAAAAAATCCTTTTAGTGTCATAAAGACCAAAAGCGCGAAGCGCAAATGACCCACCCATATTTCCAGTTCCAAAAATGCCTAAAGTGTCCTCACGAACTGCCATCAACGCAGAATAGAGAGCATTGTAGAGTGAAGTCTGTGGGTGTTCAATAAGATGAGGTTTAGGGAGAATTAAGATCGATTCCCCGAGGTCTGCAACTCTGCGACGGAAGTTTTGGTCAGGTTCACTCTCAGTCAAGATAGCGCGAAGCGAGCCGTTAAGGCGACTGGCAGAATCTAGACAAGAGTAGGGCGGTGTTGTGGCAGGACAACTGAGGAGAACATGAGCGCTGCCATTTTTTTGTAGAGAAGGCAAAGAGTCAAGAGTTGGTGCTACCGTAATCTCAACGTAAGGAAGATCATGAGTATTGTTAAAGAAAGAAGTGACTCGCTCGCGAAGGAATTCTCTATGCCGTTCCACTTGATCAACGATGTAAATGTGTTTTTTATAGGTCATAGTACTTTACTGATAGATCTCCCTCCCTATCGAATGGATGCAATAGTCCATCGTCTTGAATTTTTCAGCAATGGTGCACATATACTGAGAAACGTCGTAGTTACTGGCCAGGACATCACAACGCTCCCGCAGCCCTTGGTCCTGCGAAGCACAGACTAAAGCCTTCTGGATGTCATTGGCATAAAAGGCATCCATTACCAGTTCATACTGCTGACACAAATCATGATACCGGGAAAGGATCCCTTTCTTCGTATTCTCATCAACCTCTAATTTCCTGAGATATCTGCTTAATCGCTTTGCTTCATCCGCTATTCGCTCCAGAGCATCAGCCACCTGCAAGTACTTGAAGAAATCAAACGGCGTCAATCCCGCGCTTTGAATCAAAGAAGGTTTCCGCAGCGCATATCTGCTCACGCGCAGCACCATGTTCACCAGTCGATTCACATCCTCATCCCTCACCATCAAACTCTGGTACGTATCAGTCTCAAAGATCTTCTGAGAATCCTGCATCATGCCACGCACCACAGCATCAATCTTCTTGATGGTCTGGAACAGGGAAATCTTCTTCATGTTCAGGAAATCCTTGGCCACAATCCGGTCACTGTTGTGCTCCACCACTTCCAACGCCATCAAATTGCTCATGAACTCGCGGATTTCCCGCACCTTCTTGTCCAGGTTCTTCCCCTCAATGTTGATCACGTGCATATTCCGAATGTACGCGCTCACAATCTCCCGTTTGATGTCCAAGAAGCTCTTCCCATCAATATCAATCGTCACCTCCTGCAGCTTCACGCGCTGATCCGCTCCGTTCGTAGCGCTCAGCATCAATTCATTGTTGCCGTTCTCATTCAGATAAATCAAATCTCCTTTGCTCAAATTATTTTTTTGCACCCATGCCTTCGGCAGCGAAAGGACATAGGAGCTGTTGCCAAATTTGATCAGTTTGCGGTATTCCATAAACACTCCCCCCTTTTACCATCTCTCCAGTGGACACATAACTATCGTGGTGAAATCACAACATCTCCATAGAGAGTATATAGTTTGAACTTAGTTATATATAAATCTTTGGGATGAAGCCATATAGTATAACTCTTCAAACACACGCCACACCCAACAACCAAAGGATTTAAAAGAACATGGAAACTTCATTCAAAAATGCCCATCCGCCAACCGATCGTCATCTTCATGGGTCATATCGACCATGGAAAGTCCAGTATCCTCGAAAAGATCAGAGGCATCTCGATCACCAAAAGTGAGCCAGGCTTGATTACTCAATCCCTGCGTTCCTATCCCGTTCCCGTAGAGACCATCAAGGGCTATTGCGGTCCTCTGCTGGAAACCATCAAAACCAAGCTCACCATTCCCGGCTTGCTCTTTCTCGACAGCCCAGGCCATGCAGCCTTCAACAACATGCGCAAGATCGGAGGCAATTTGGCAGATATCGCCATTCTCGTGGTGGATTACAAGGAAGGCATCAAGGAACAAACCAAGGAATGCCTTGCCATCCTCAAGCAATACAAAACCCCCTTCGTGATGGCCCTCAACAAGATTGACCTGGTTCCTGGCTGGCACGCCAATCCAAAGGAAAAGCTTCTTGCCAACATTGCTGCCCAATCCTCCCGTGCCCAAGAGGAGCTCGACAAAGTGGTCTATGCCATCATGGCCAAGCTCGCCGAAGAAAATCTGAATGCAGAACGTTTTGATCGCGTGGATAATTTCACCAAGCAAATCATGATTGTTCCTGTCAGTGCAAAGACAACAGAAGGACTGCCTGAACTCCTGATGGCCATGACTGGCCTTGCCCAGCGCTTTCTCGAACAAAAGCTCACGATCAACGTCGAAGGGCCTGGAAAAGCCGCCATCCTAGAGGTGTGCGAAGACACGCAACTGGGAACAACGCTGGATATTGTGCTGTACGATGGTTCTCTCAAGGTGAATGACAAGATCATGATTGCCACCATCGGTGAACCCCTGGAAACCAAAGTCCGTGCGTTAAGGGAAGTGGACGTCACAACAAAAAAGCTGGTCTCTCGCAAAGAAGTGCACGCAGCTGCTGGTGTCAAGGTGATCGCTCCAGGCATGAAAGGAGCCATAGGAGGCATGCCCCTCCTTGTGGCCAATACCAACGAAGAGAGAATCCGCCAGCAGCTGAAGAAGGAAATCCACTCCATCCTGCTGGAAACAGGAAAAGAAGGGATCATCGCAAAGGCAGATACCATTGGGAGCTTGGACGCATTGGCAGTGCTCTTGCAAGAAGCTGGCGTGACGATCAAGAAGCTCTCGATTGGTGATGTTTCCAAGAAAGATGTTGCAGAGGCGCGCGTGGAAAAGAATCCCCTTTACAGAGTCATTTTGGGCTTTAAGGTGCAACCACGGGAAGAAGCCAGAGAAGTCAAGCAAATAACCCACGACGTGGTGTACAAAATTATCGAAGAGTATGGTGCATGGAAAACAAGCATGCTCAAGCAGGAAGAAGCCCAGCAAGCAGACGTGATGGTCCATCCCTTCAAAGTGAAAATCATGGAGGGATATATCTTCCGCCAATCCAACCCCGCAGTCGTCGGTGCAGTGGTCATGGGGGGAATCCTGACAGCAGAAATTCCTGTGATGAAAAAAGATGGCTCCAAACTCTCCCTGATCAAAACCATCCAAGATCAGGGGCAAAACATTGCCGCAGCAGCCAAAGGCAAAGAAGTGGCCATGGCCATTCCCCATGTCACGGTTGGCCGCCAGCTCAAAGAAGGAGATATTCTCTATGCTGATCTCACGGAAG
The DNA here is from genome assembly GCA_964374075.1 of Candidatus Woesearchaeota archaeon. Classification (GTDB taxonomy): domain Archaea; phylum Nanobdellota; class Nanobdellia; order SCGC-AAA011-G17; family UBA489; genus CAYJXC01. The sequence goes on along the minus strand of CAYJXC010000021.1, from coordinate 1,756 downwards.
AACAATTTAAGAAACTGAAAGAGCTGAAGAAATATCTAAAAGCGGATGAGATCGAAGTGATCAAGGAGATCATGGAAATCAAACGAAAGCAGAATCCGATGTGGGGTGTATAGTTAAGTTGTGTATAGTTAAGTTTTTTGAGGAATAACATCAGAATGTTTTTCAAAGTAGTCACGAACACGTTTGAATATATGAATAAATTGTTTTGATAAGGTCGCTTTGAGATCTGAGGGATGCAGGGATTTATTTGCAAAATCAGATTCTAGTTTTTGGTAATTATTGTAAACAACATCTCCTCCAAACTTCTTATCACGCACGATCGTAAATTTTTGAGACAAAGGAAATACAATATGGCGAGTTAGTTGTAAAAGAGGATTATCCGCAACAACACCTGCAGGGCAGTATGCTTTGCTTATCCTCTCTCGAATAATCTCTTCCGCCTCGTGCACTAAAATCCTGCTGTCAGGTATGGAAGCACTCATCTTCACACCAGGTCCCTTCAGACTCACAATGAGAGGTGTCATAATTTCGATACGTGGTCTGTAACCAAGCTCAGGTAAAATCTCACGCGCATACGCAAAGATATGGCGTTGATCAATACCACCCAACTGGATATCAACATCCAAATATTCCTCATCCAGCGCTTGCATTAAAGGATAGATCAATTCAGAAACTTTAGGATTCTTCATTCTGGTAACTTCAGAAGCAGCCCGCGTTGCACGCGCAACAGTTGTAAGAGTAGAAAGTTTCAAAAGATCAAGTTGATAATCTTTTGTAAGTTGAAAGGAACGTCCACGGATAAAACTGGGCTTTGTTTCCCAAGGAAAACTCAGCTCAATACATTTCTGGTAATAATCACCCATCACCTCAATCTTGTCCCACGGCGTCTTCAGGTCATCAAGTGCTGCATGAATATCAGCAATGAGAATCTTGTTGAGAATCCCAGCCTGGTCGAAATCAAAGAGCTTTGCTAAAGGAACAAGGTAACCCATGTGGTAGAGGCCTGTAGGAGCAGTGCCATAGTAAGCGGAAAGTTTCTTTTTTTCCCGTATCTGCTCTAAGAGATCTTCTTTCGTCAGCACCTCTTCCGTGTTTTGCGTAATCAATTGAAAACGGTCTTCTGATGATTTCATTGATTTTATAGTGTTATAAGAGGTTAAAAAAGCTTTCTGGTTGATTATTTATGTCTAATAAACAATCAGAATAGTCAATCAAGCATCCACAATCAGTTAGTGTCTTACAACTAGAAAGAAAGCCCAAACACCGCAATATTTCCGAAGAAACAAACGGTAAATATTTAAAGAAGAAGCATTTTCATGATGTCATGAAACAAAAAACAAGTTTAACACAGCAAAAGGCAATGACAGAAGAAGAGGAAATAATGAGTGATCCAGAGTGGAGAATTGCCATAGAAGAGTATGAAGAGGCAAAAAGAAAGGGCATAAAGCCTTGGAGGCTTGAACCTCAATAGATATTATGCAACCCAATTCTAACAGTTATAATCTGTTTATTTTCTTCATCAATCTCATATATCATCCGGATATTCCATCCAAGATAACATGCCCAAAAATCTCCAAGCCACCCATGAAGCTTGTGGGCATCACACATTCTCCTTGGATCAAGTTTAAGCTGATGTATTCTCTCAATGACTGCTGGCCGTTGCTGCAAAAGAAGATCATATTGCTTCTGTACACGTTTTTTTTGTAACTATGATGTACACCTAAATAGAAGGCAAGAGGTGATTAATGATTATTCA
>CAYJXC010000020.1:1549-8350 GCA_964374075.1 Candidatus Woesearchaeota archaeon | reverse complement strand
TTGTTCATGTTCGCGTCATGAACATGCCACCGGTCTATGACCGGTGGTTCTTGACTTGCTGTCAAAGACTTGGATGCGGTGATTTCCTTTATCGAGTACGTAGATGCGGTCATCTGCAGCAATCACATCTGATGGCATGCGCAATTGACCTGGGCCACTGCCATAGCTGCCAAAGAGCGCCACAAAGTTTCCTTCCTTGTCAAAGACTTGGATGCGGTGGTTGAAGGTGTCTGGAACGTAAATGTACTGTGGAGGAGGTTCTTGCAGAGGAATGATCTCTTCGCTTTCTTCTTGAGGTGACGGAAGGGGAGGTTCCTCTGGCTTTTGTTGCTTCACGAGAAAGAGAAGCATCACGAGAAGCCCTAAGAGTACCCCAAAGAATATCCTCTTTCTTTTTCTGTCCATATTTGCAGAAGAGCACAAAAACTATATAAAGTATTCTCTCTGGGTTTGTGTATGCATCCGACCAATGAGTACTTCCAGATGAGGAAGAAGAAACTGGATGACCTGCGCGAGCATGGCATTGAGCCGTATCCGTATTCTTATGATCGCACGCATACTGCTACCGCATTACTGGAGAAATACCACAAGATCGCGAAAGGAGAGAAAGACACGAAGACTGTTGCTGTGGCTGGAAGGATTATGACCTTGCGCCCCATGGGAAAGGCAGGGTTTGCGCATGTGCAGGATCACACAGGACAGATCCAAGTGTATATCAGAGAAGATATCGTAGGAAAAGATCAATACTTTATCTTTCAGAGACTGGATTTGGGTGATATCGTAGGAGTCAAGGGTCACGTGTTTCGGACAAAGTTAGGCGAAGTGTCCCTTTGGGTAGAGGAATTCACCCTCTTGGCAAAAAGTCTCAGGCCTTTGCCAGAAAAATGGCATGGGCTCAAGGATATGGAGTTGCGCTATCGCTACCGCTATTTGGATCTCATAGCAAACCCAGAAGTGAAGAAGATTTTTGAAACACGAAGCAAGATCATTGATGCGATGCGTGAGTTTTTGAAGAGCAAGGGATTTTTGGAAGTGGATACTCCCGTGCTGCAGCCGTTGTATGGGGGGGCGAATGCTCGACCGTTTACGACCTTTTTGCACGACTTGAAGATGGATGTGTATCTCAGGATTTCTGATGAACTGTACCTGAAGAGATTGGTGATTGGCGGGTTTGATAAGGTGTTTGAGATGGGGAAGGTGTTCAGGAATGAGAGCATTGATCGAAGTCATAATCCAGAATTTACCATGATGGAATGCTATTGGGCGTATGCTGATTATGAGGACATGATGGAGCTGACTGAGGATTTGTTTGTGTTTCTTGCCCAGAAGGTGTTGGGAACAACCAGCATCACCTATCAAGGACAGAAGATTGATTTGAAGAAGCCGTGGAAGCGCATGACGATGAAGGACGCCATTAAGCACCATGCCAAGATTGATGTGGACACGCTGAACGATGAGGAACTCCAAGAGGTCTTGAGAAATTACAATGTTGAGTATGAAGGTGAGTATCATCGGGGCATTGCGATTGAATTGCTGTTTGAAGAGCTGGTGGAGGACAAGCTGATTCAGCCTGTTTTTATTACTGATCATCCCAAGGAATCCACACCGCTCTGCAAGCCCAAGAGAGGAAGCAAGGATCTGATTGAACGGTTTGAACCGTATATCACGGGGATGGAGTTTGGCAATGCGTACTCGGAATTGAATGATCCGTTGCTGCAACGAACCTTCTTTGAGCAGCAGGCTGAGTTCAGGACCACGAAGGAGGAGATCCATCCGGTGGATGAGGACTTTTTGAAGGCGGTAGAACATGGCATGCCACCAATGGGGGGCTTGGGGATTGGGATTGATCGTATGGTGATGCTGTTGACGAATTCTGCGTCCATTCGGGACGTGTTGCTGTTTCCCTTCATGAAGCCGGATGAAGGACAGAGTTCACGTGAAAAATAGGCTCAAAAAGCCTCAAAAACGCTGTTTTTACGGGTTTTGGGGGAAAAGTTTATAAAGGAGTGCCTATCCACACACTTAAATTCATGGACTACAGGCTCTCACGAGGCTGTTTTCATGGGTCTATAGGATAAACAACACACGACGGGGTGAAGTGAACATGTCTGACCTTTTGGTTGTACGAAGCAAAATCAAAGAATGCACAGATTGCAATGTTGCCGGTGACTTTGCTGATGCGTTAAGCAAGAGAGTTTCTCAAATGGTGAAAGATGCTGAGCGCCGCGCAAAGGACAACGGTAGAAAGACTTTGAAACCTCAGGACTTATAAGCGAGGTTTCTTTTCTCTTTCTTTTTCTTTGAGTTGTTGCGCCAGTTTCTCGTAAAAGGGGAAAATTTCTGGGATTATGTGCCTGCGGAGCCAGGAGAGATCTGGATCAGGAAAACGCAAGGGCATGAGCCATGCTGCTTCGTTGGTGTCGTGATGTGAACCGCCGCATTTGCCGATGCCGTGCTTGATGCCGATGGATAAGGGAGAGTAGATGTGGGTGGCAAAGGTTTTGCCACACTTGTTCTGTGCAGCCCAGCTCCACAGATGGCGATCAAGAAAATTGGTGCCGTGCTGCGGATCATATCCTTGTGGCGAGTCCTTCGGCCAGGGAAATTTCTTGAAGGCTTCTGCAGTCATGGCTGTGTTCATGGCTGATGCCCTGCCCGGATGAATGAACTTGTTCCATTTGCACAAGCGGATGCTGTAGTAGATGGTGTCTCCTATACCGAGGACGAGGGGCTTGGGATCAGTTTTCTCGTAGAAGTTCAGCATAGTTTCAATGTAGCGGGGAGCATAATAATCATCATCCTCCCAAAAGATCAGGAGCTGACAACCACGCTTGACTGCTTCGTGACAGCCCTTGTGATAGCGCCAGTTGATATCGAGGGCATCAGAACGGGGAATGTCATCAACGATAATGATTTCATCTGGCTGGCGCGTTTGTAGTTTTACCAATCGTTGCGCATTTTTCACGAGGGCTTGGCGATCGCCGCGCGTTGGTGTGATGGTGGCTATTTTCATTACTTTTTTCTCACGATAACAGCTGTATCTTTATCAGATCCACAATCATTATCTCTGCGTGAATAAAAAGAAACACTTACTTTCATGATATTCCCTGTGATGCAGCATTATATATTATTTTCGCGTGTTACGCAAAGACACTAATTTTTCAATGGCGGCAACTTCTTCTTCAACAGTGAGCCTTCCCGTATTAAGTGCTATATGGTAATGCCTTGGATCACGATAGTCATAGTATTCCCCGTATAATTGTTCACCTACTCGCACTTCATCTTGTTCTCGCTCTTCAAGAATCTGCTCAATCTCTCTGAGTGATTTATCAATATATTTATTCACACGAGCTGCACGGTATGCTCTTGTTTGGAGATCTGCCGTCAAGAAGATTAACAGTGCTGGTACATCTTGACAATAAAGAGAATATCGTGTATCGCCTATGACATGCCCTCTTTCGAATATTTCTCGTGCTTCAACATTTTTCTTGAGATTTTCTTCAACAGTGATGTTTCTCCAGAATTCCTCAAATGAAACCGAACCACCTGGGTAACGTTGCCTCCATTCTTCTCTCCACAATTGGCCTATCGAATAGATTGGCCAACCATATACCTGAGACAATCTCCTCGCCAATGTTGTTTTTCCTGAAACTGGCAACCCAGAGAGAATGACGCTATTGATCATCTTGTTTGAAGGGCGCCAGTTAATTTTTTAAAGGTTCCCCCTTTCCTTATTACTATGAGTAACAAGGGGAAGGGGAGTCGGTTAGAGCGGGAATTATTACGAAAGTTTTGGGAAGAGAAATGGTTCTGCACACGCATGGCTGGCAGTGGCAGCATGCCGTTGCCGTGTCCTGATTTGCTCGCTGGAAAAAAGGGTAGAGTGCTTGCTCTTGAGTGCAAGAGTGGGAAGGGTGATAAAAGAAGATACATTGACGAGCAGCAGATTATGGAATTGCAGCAGTTTGCCCACGGATTTGGCGCTGAAGCATGGGTGGGTGCACGCTTTAACGGGATGGAATGGTATTTCCTGCGGATCCAGGATCTCGGCAGGAGTGACAGTGCCTTTTACGTTGATAAGAACTTGGTTCGGGTAAAGGGAATTCCGTTTTTTCAGCTGATTTCCGGAAAGCGTCCATCACGTTCGTAAGTGTTCTGTTTTTGTTGGTGTTCTTTCTTTCTTTTTCTCCGTAACCTCTTTAAGAGAAGGCATGCTCACGGGTTGCATGAAATTTTTTCTCCTGCTGCTGGTCGTGATGCCTTTCGTCTCTGGACTGGAGATCTCGGAAATCATGTACAATCCTGCGGGAAGCGATAACATGCAGGAATATGTAGAACTGTACTCTGAGGAGGAAGTCAACCTGAGCGTGTACACTTTTGAAGATTCTGCCAGCAGTGATGCGTTAACTCTTGTGCAACAGGCTGACAGCAGATATTACCTGATTGTTGAGGATGGATTCAACGCCACAGGCATCAATGCGAGCGTGTATAGTGCAGGAGCATCGTTGGGGAATAACCTGAACAACGATGGTGATGTGGTAATGCTGCGTGACAACCAAGGCACTGTCGTCGAGGTGATCAGCTATACAAACAGCATAGGAGGCAATGGCAATGGGATGGCATTGTGTCGCAATGTTACCTTGATCGAATGTCTCTCCACGCCTGGAAGAGAGAATGTGTTCAATGCTACTTCTTCGAACAGTAGTCAGCAGAACAATACCACGAATAATTCTTCTCCCGTAGATTACGGACATGTGCGTCTTCATGAGTTCCTTCCGAATCCGCAGGGATTGGATACCGAGCAGATGCCTGACGGTGAGTGGGTTGAACTGCATAATAAAGGCGATGGGATTGATGCTGGTGGATTGGAGATTTGCGATAAAGAATGGAACTGCGTGTTGATTGATGGGAATCAAACGCTGAGTGGAACCTTTGTGGGGACTAGAGGAAATCTGGAGGAGTATATGAATGGCAGAACTATGTTGAACAACGCTGGCACGGAAAAGGTAAGACTTGTCCATGAAGGACAGATTCTTGATGAAACGACCTACGAAGGATCGAAAGATGGATCGTCGTGGTCGCTGCTGGATGAGGAGTGGAAACTCACCAAACCCACACCGGGCAGTGAGAATAGAGAACCTTTGCCACCAGAACAGGAGAAGTTTCTCAACACCTCGCGCGTGCTGATCAAGAAGGTGAGCGTGGGAAAAGATAACCTGACACGCTTTGGGGAAACGATTGATGTGCGCGTGCATGTCTACAAGGGAAACACCCAGCAGGAACGACTCAAGGTGTATGTGGAGAACATCAGTTCTGAAGTCCAGTTTTCTGTGCTGGAGAAGTATCGCGAGTATGAAATGGTGTTGCCGGTGCAGCTGGTCGAGAACTGCGGACGGAAACATCCTGAAGGGCGCTATGCTGTCGTGGTGGAGGGGTTGGGGATGCGGGTGCAGGAGCGGATGCAGGTGAATCATACCCTCTCGTGCCACCAATCTCAAGGGTTTACTCCTCTTTCTCATCAGCGTGCCACGGAAAGTATTATAAACGAGAGTCTCGGAAGTTCCTCTCAGCTCACAGGGCGTGCTGTCTATCGGTCGAAAGAAGAGAGAATACGTGAATATGGAGTGTATGGCTTTCTTCTCTTGATCGTGCTGCTGCTGGGCTATTTCCTGCTGCAGAGGTAACCATAAGCATGAAGGCGCGAAGCATCATCGAGATTGTGGGCGGACCCAAAGAGCATGTGGACAAGGCGATGGGTATTGTCTTAGGCAAGTTACGCGAGGACAAGCAGGTCAAACTTCTCCACGAGAAGGTGTTTGAGGCGAAACCCTTGGAGGGAAAGAAGCCGCTGTTTAGCACATTTTGTGAGATTGAGATTGAAGTGAAGACTATCGATGATCTGTTTGGTTTTTGCTTTGATTTCCTGCCTAGTTCTGTGGAGATTTATGAGCCGACAGAGATGCCGTTGAAAATTGATGCTGTAAATGACATGCTGAATGAATTGATGAGCAAACTGCACCAGTATGATATGGCGCTGAAAAATATTTATGCACAGAATATTTTGCTGAAGAGAAAACTGGGAGAGGATGAACAGAAGGGAGAGAAGAAGGCTTAAATTTTTATTTCTTTTCCATTTTGCGAACGTACTGCTCGAAGGTTTGTCTTTTGGTGATAGGTTTGCGCAATAACAGATAGAAAAAAACTGCAAGAACTAAGACCACAAGAAAACTGATGAGAGTTGTTGGACGCTTCTTTACCCTTTCTGGTGGTTGAACGGAATAATTAAAAAACGTGTCGAGATCAGTTGGAGGCTGTGCTTCTTTAGGTGTTTCATTCATGAAGGATGTTGGCGGTTCGGCTGGCGCCTCACGCATGACTGCAAAGGTCATGGGAAAAGAAAGCTCAAATTGCTGGTAGGTTGCGACAAGCGTACCTGCATAGAAGTCCTTTGCAAGAGACTTCTGTTTGTTGACCGTGATGAGTATGTCTTGCTCTTGGAAGGGAGCTAATACCATCGATTCTGGTTGCAGTTGGACAATATCTCTCAGATCTCCTGACAAAGATACCTGAACAGCATCAAGCGTTTCATTGAGATTATTTTTGATACGCAATGTTCCCTCCAGTGTTTTATCTTCAATCATTGTTCTGTTCAACCTAGTCATGGTGGTCACAAAGGTAAATGGCTGCTGAGGCTGTTGAATGCGTTGCGGCGGTTGTGTGGGGGGAGCAAGGTAGACGGGAATGGCGTATATCTTCTCGTATGTCACGGTGATCAGGAGTGGCTGCTGCTCGCTTTTGGCA
>CAYJXC010000020.1:0-1539 GCA_964374075.1 Candidatus Woesearchaeota archaeon | reverse complement strand
ACACAATCTTGCTCGATGTTCCTTGATTTACCTGATGTGGACCTTTGTAGACGTGCTTCAATGCTGGTGGAGCAGCGATTGTCACGTTGGTGGACTGGCCTTTGTTGGCGATGGTGAGTTCGAGTTTCTCTCCTGGAAGAAAGATCGCTGGGAAGAGAGAAAGCAGAGGCAGTTCTTTTTTGATGGTGAGGGGGATGGAATGAGAAACCAGTTCAAGGGTTCCCTCATGGATGACAGCTATATTGTTCACTGTTAAATCATAGGTTCCTTCTTTGATCGTGAGGGGGAGCGTGAAAAAAAGAAAGTAATGATTCTGATCAATTTTCTTGAGAAAGGGAGCAATGGACACTGTAATCTGCCCTTGTTTCAGGGAGAAGTCTTTTGCCTCTGGCTCTTTCACCGTATCCTGGAGGAAGAGCTCCCACTGCACTGTCTCTGCCGGTGCATAGGTTTCTCTGAAGAGATGAGAGGTGATGAGTTCATCAGCGTGTAGGGAAGGAAGCACCAATAGCAGAATGATTGCACACCACCATAGGCTGATCTGTTTCATGCCTTAGATCTTCTTGAGAAGTTTTTTCGCTTCCTCAATCGATTTGTCCAATTCCTCTTCCACTTTCGATTTCTTTGGCGGAGACGTTGCCATGCGTGGCATGGGCGGAGGTGGTCGTTGTTCTGGCTGCTGCGACATGAAGGGGAACTCTGACGGTCTTCGTGAGGGCTGAGCTTTTCCAGGCTTGCGGAATTTGACGTAGAAGATGATGAGCCCAATCAGCAAGATCACAATGACAATAGAAATCCACCAGGGAAATCCGCCCTTCTCTTCAGTGGGACAGGAACAATCAGACTGACATTCGCCAGGACATTGCGTGTCATCGCCGAATCCTGTGACTGTATCACGATCACACTGTTCACTTCCCTCCATCACTCCATTCCCGCACACTGCTGTTGTTTGCTCACAATCTTGCGGACAGGATGAAGAGACGTATTCCCGGTTATCACAGGCGCCGTCGCCACAACTGCAATCTTGCGGACAGCTTACTGAATCCTCAAACGTTGTTTCACAGATGCCATTCACCTGACAGGTTTGCGTGGGTTGTTCACAGTCGTCTGGACAGTTGTTGGCGCTTTCTGTTTCCGGATCACAGATGCCGTCGCCGCACTGGAAGACAGGTTCTCCAGGTCTTGGGCCTATGGTTGGTGGTGGAAGGGTGATGGCTGCACCTGAGAAGGCTGCGTAGAGCGTGACAGCTGTTTTCACGACGTTCCCTTCCCAAGAACCGTCGCTGCTTTGCTTGGATTCGAGCCAGGATGTTGCTTGCGCCAAGGCTGTTCCCTCTGTGCTTGCCTTCAAGGCGAGAACTGCCATGGCTGTTTCAAAGACTTGCTTGTTGAAGCTGCCGTCATTGCGTTGGAGAGATTTCAGATCATTGAGGTATTGCTGCTTGATAACATCCCTCGTGGACAAAAACAGCAACGCGTTGTCCAGCGCTTTGAATTTGTCCTACTTCTTCTGGAGGTGAAGATTCACGCTGAGATCAG
>CAYJXC010000019.1:0-8500 GCA_964374075.1 Candidatus Woesearchaeota archaeon | reverse complement strand
TGAAAAAATAAGGCTAAAATGAGCTTCGTTTCAAAAACAGCTAAACACGTACTTTTCATGCAAACTCTTTTAAGGAAAGACTTCTTCGTGCATCACCTATGGATTCTTTAGAAGAATGGATTGATTATCTCAAAGAAACACAAAAGCTCATTCTGGTGGAGGGGGAAAAGGATAAAGCAGCACTGAACGGGTTGGGAATAATAAATACGTTTGCCATATCAAACATACCCACACACAAAGTCATCGAAACAATTGCACAGCATCAGAAGGAAGTGATCATCCTCACCGATCTTGACGCAGAAGGGAAGAAGCTCTATTCCACCCTACGCCATCAACTACAAAAGCGAGGCGTCAAAATCGATACCACCTTTCGTGAATTTCTCTTCAGGGAAACAACGCTGACCCAGATAGAAGGTCTCTCTCATTATCTTCGCAAGACCTCGTACATCGCATCAAAAATGGGAACACCAGTAGTAAAACTATAGAACTTCGCGCCCACGCTCTCAGCCAGCCATCTGATCCTGCGCTTGTGCTCTTCCAAATCCTCAAAGTATTTTTTCCTGATTTTCTCGCTGATAAAAGTCTTGATCACTCCTTCAGTTTCCGCATCTTTCAGCTGGAATTCGCCCTTCAGCTGTAATTCCGTTTCCATCTCATCAAGCACCTGGATCAACATGATTTCCGCGTCCTTGAAGCTGTACAAGACGTCTCTGATCTCATCAAGGTCATACAAGAAATCACTCACCACAACAATCAGGCTTCGCGATCCAATGCTCTTGGCATAGTTCAACAAGGATTCCTTGAACTTGCTTGCGCCCTCGGGCTTTCTGTCTTTCAAGTAGTCCAGAATCTGCACCATCTGCTTTCGCCCCTGCTTCGGCTTGAACAACTGGAGCGTGTCAGAAAAGGTGCTCAATTCAAAGCGATCGTTGTTTCTCCACGCGATATACGCAAACCCTATCCCGAGCATCGAGGCATACTCATACTTCTTCACCCGTTCGCCAAAATTCATGCTCGCAGAATAATCCAAGACCACATGCACCGTTAAGCTTCTGTCTTCCTCATACTGCTTCACGTGGAGTTTGTCCGTGCGCGCATAGACTCTCCAATCAATCGAGCGGATGTCATCTCCAGGCGCATACATCCGATGATCGCGAAACAAACTTCCTCTTCCCATGAACACGCTCTCCCGCTCTCCGCCGTAATTCGAGGCAATCTTCTTTTGGATGATCAGGTGGAGCTTGTTCAAGTGTTTGAGAAAATCAGGTTCGAGCATTTTACTTCAGCATATATTTAATGACATCGTCCTCAGAGAAATTGTTTCTTTCTGCTTCAAAGTTCAGAATGATGCGGTGCCGCAGCACAGGATAAGCCATCACCTTCGCATCTTCTTTGTTCACATAGTCTCGGCCTTCAATCAGCGCGCGTGCCTTCGCAGCCAACGTCAGTCCAATGCTGGCGCGTGGGCTTGCCCCATATTCGATAAGTTCCTTCCTACTCCGCGTTTTGGTGACAAGATCAACAATAAAGGACTTGATGTCATTCGCCACGGGCACTTTTCTCACCAATCCTTGCAGCTGCAGCAGGGCATCCTTGCTCATCACCGGCCGAAAGGCAGGTTCATTCATGAGTTCTGTATAGCGATTCACAATCTCCATCTCCTCTTCTGGAGAGGGATATCCCACCTTCACCTTCAGCAGGAAACGATCGCTCTGTGCTTCAGGAAGGTTGAATGTTCCTGTTTGCTCAATGGGGTTTTGCGTTGCCAAGACAAAGAATGGTCTCTCCAGTGCGAACGTCTTATTGCCCACCGTCACTTGCTTCTCCTGCATCGCTTCCAACAAAGCCGACTGCGTTTTCGGCGTCGCTCGGTTAATTTCATCCATCAGCACCATATTGGCAAAGACTGGTCCTTCCTGAAATCTAAAAGTTTTTTTTCCTCCGCTCTCCTCAATGATGTACGTTCCCGTAATATCAGAAGGCATCAAGTCGGGTGTTCCCTGAATGCGAGAAAACTTTAAGTCCAGTAATTGTGCTAGCGTTCTCACGCTCAAGGTCTTGGCCAGTCCTGGGTAACCCTCCAGCAACACATTCGCATCGCACAGCAGTGCAATCACCACTTCCTTTAACACTTCATCCTGTCCAACTACCACCTCCCCTGCGCGCGCAAAAATCTCGTCAAACTGTTTCTTGATCTCATTCAGGCGAATCATCTTAGGAACCATCTGCTAGTTTCTCAAAGTAATTCTTCACCAATTGCTTGTTTTCCTCGTCAATATGCTCTTCATAGGACGCATCAGCGCTCGCCCCAATATCCCCCAGGCTTCCCTTCGTGGTAAACTGCCGGTTCTCCGCATCTTTCAGCTCATCATAATTCAGTTCCGTGTTCTCCCTCTTCAATTCCAGATCTAACTCCTCATCACCCAACTTTGCAAGATCTTTCTCGCCATAAATATCACGATCACCATAGCGGCTCTTCAACAAACTCTCATTCGCCAAGTCAAAGGGTTCGCGTCCATCTTTGGCAAACAATCCTGTTAGTCCGTTCGGATCAGTGAGATCAAGCACTGCGACCTGAAAGGTAGACACCAGTAAAAAAATACCAACGAACGCCACAACACCCCCCGTCTTATACCTCAAGACCTTTTCATCAACCAAATATGAATTCTTCAATTGCGCTAACATCTGCGCAACTCGGTGATGCAAACTTTCCACGACCTCATTCTCCTTTCCTAATGTATCTTCAGTCGTGCGCAACTGCCATTCTAATTGAGGAATCTTCTCTTCAACTTCTTTCAGCTTCACCTCGTTCACTCTCTTGATGCTCACAGGAATGAAATACAAGAGAGCAGGAATTCCTCCATAGTACCAAGGCAAATTCAACAAGGTGAGTGCAATCGCACACCCACCAAAAATCAGCAGTGCATTCAACAACACATTGAACACCCTATTCAAAATAAGCTGCTGTTTAACATGGCGGAGTGCAAAGTGAACGGAATTCATGGTGATAAACAATCTTCCTTATCGGGGATGCTATTATTTCTGATGCACACTTTCAATGCTAAAATATAGGCATCCTGCTCTGATACTTCTTCATTCAGGTCATCAATTTGGCTTGTCAAGGTGGTGTTGAGGAAAGTCATCGTTTGTTGGAGTGAAGTAATTTCCTGCTGAAGATCCTGGTACTGCTCGCTCAAGTTGGCTTCCACCACTTTTTTGACCACCAACTCGCTCTCCGTCTTGTTTAAGTGAAGCAAGGCCAAGTCCAGTTGATCGCGCAACAAGAGAGCTTCCTGTTCCTTTGCTTCAAGATCATCCTCCACAGAATCTGTCCTGAACCACTGATACACCGCAAGCCCAAGCAAGGCAAGAATCACCAGCCATACCCACACCTTGCCGCGTGGCGAAGAGCCACTCAATGTAGGCATCACGATCGGTGTGCTGATCTTTGGTTTCTTTCTACTACTATCACGAGCATAGAAATCAGGTCCTCTTCTCTTTAATTCTTCAATCTCACGATTAATGCGTTCTAATTCCCGGCGTCTTTTCCGATCAATCCAGTTCTGGATAAATCCCACGTTACCCCTATCTCAGAAACGCTCCTTTAAATATGTTTGTGCCTTATTTGCTATACAATCCGACCAGTTGCGTCTGTGCAAGAATATGCCCTTGCATCGCCTGTTCAACTTCTCTTTTCGTCGCACCTTTCTTCAAATTCAACATGGTATCAAGGGCATAAAGTTTAAAGACATAACGATGCGTCCCTGAGGGTGGGCACGGCCCACCATATCCTGTTCTTCCCCAACTGTTCTTGCCTCCCACTCCTTGTGGTTCCTCTCCTTCGTGAATCTCAGTCATCGTAGGAGGAATGTTCCACACCACCCAATGATCCCACGTTCCCATCGGCGCATCAGGATCATCCATAATCAGCACCAAGGATTGTGTTCCGGATAGTATGCTTTCAATCTTGAGGGGAGGTGAGGTATCATCACCCTGGCAGGTATAGAGAGACGGAATCCTTCCTTGAGAAGAAAATGCTGGGCTTGTTAAACGCAAGGTCATGTCATCACCCTTCCCCTCCTGCTGCCTACCACAACTTGTAACCAGCAAGAGTACTAATATCCATGCCGGCCAGCTTTTTATAATTTTCTCATCTCCTCCTGAAGTACAAGATTCTTCGTATGCAGATTTCTAACAGGAAAATCAAGAGTGCAGCAAGCACAAAGGGTTGTTGGTACTGCCATTTCTCCAGCACAACATCCTGTGATTGTCCTTTCAGTGTTGCAGTCATATCTTGAAGGTCGTCTCCGGTAAAGACTTTTCCGCCAGTTTGTCGTGCAAGTTGTTCAAGCTCAGGATTAAATCCAATATGTTCATATTCTGCAGGTTCATTGACAGCATAGGTGGCTTGCCAGAAGGTGTGGAATCCCGCAGTCTTCGCCTCTAAATATCCGCGATACAAATTTTCTTCTATTTTGGTGAAGGTGGTTGTCCCTTGTGGTGGTTGATCTCCCCTGTAGAGAACTTCAATCTTCTCCCCCACACGCCCGTCAGGGATAGTAATGAAGGTAGTGCTCTTGCGTTCAGGATCTCCAGCAGCCCAGCTTAATGCACGTAGTAACAATTTCGAGTTCTTCTTCTCGAGCAGTTCTCCTGCGAATATTTTTCCATCATCTGTCAAGATGGTGACGACTCTTCCCAGTCCATATCTCCATGACACAAGGAGAGGATCACCCTGGTGGGTCATGGCTAATAACTGAGCGCTTGCTTTCGGAACCGCCTGATTGAATCCATATATATTGGCACCAATAGTCAAATCCTTGGTGATGAAATGGGTTCTGTCTTTTAACACAACTGCATATCCTTCATCTGCTTGTCCAGGTTCGCCAGCTCCAAAGAGAAGTTTTAATTTATTCTTTTGTGTGGCTGCAAAATATTGCCCGCCGGTCATTTCCGCAACCTGTTGCAAAACATGTTCGTTGGTTTGCTCACCAACACCAATGGTATAAATGGTGACACCCTGGTTCCCGGCAAATTCAGCTGCAGAAAGAAATTCATCTCTCTTTTGAATCTGACCATCTGTAATAAGAATGATATTTTTTCCACCAGGACCTTTGATGAGTAAATCCAACGCCTCAGTAATGCCACCGCTCGAAAGGGTCTGCCCAGCAATGGCGGGTTGCAAAGAGGCAATCTTATCTTCCAAAATGTTGAGATCTTTCTTGAACAGAACATCCAAATCAGAAATCACATAAGCTGCAGTATCAAATGCAATGACACCGACATAATCTTCTTGTCGCAAACCTTCAAGGATGTTGATAGCCAATGCTTTTGAGACACCAATATCGCCCTCCGTATACCTACTTTCCTGTGGGCCAGGATAAGGATTAATAGCAAAGCTTTGTGAGATATCAATCAACACAACAACACTCGAACCTCCCTCTTGTTTTTCCGCTCCTGCAATCACCACGGGCAAAATACTCTCAAGAGCACTTTCCTTGTACCCTCCTCGTTCAAAGGAACTCAACCCACCCACAACAACAAGACCATTCCCGTTGCTGACAAATTGCTGCAATGCCTGCACATCATCTTCTACAGCATCAAATGGAATATCATTCATGATAACAGCATAATCTTCCTGAAATGTGTCCAAAGTACTCGTCTGACGAACTTGATAGACACCCTTCAACAAAGAAGACAACGGGCTGGATTCAAAGCTCATCAAAGTAACAAAGGGTTCTTTAATCACCTTCACGCTCTTGTAATAGATATTGTTCTCCTTGAAATGATCGCTTTCATACAATTCTGCTTTAATCGTGTGATACCCGTCATCAAACTTCTTGGTAAAGCTTGTTTCCTCATCAAACCGCTTCTCAAAAGATTCTGTCCCATCGATAGTAATTTTGACAACATGTTCCTTGAAAGGGCTTCCTGTCACACGCGCGGTAAACTCAGTTTCCACACCGCTGCTAATTTTCGAAGGGCCATCAATCACAAGAGCATAATCCTCTTCAACAGGTTCCATCTTCACCACATTGATAGTAGTATTTAATTCTTGTGCGCGCAGCACTGCATCACCCAAACTGCTGCCAGATGTCACCTGACCATCACTCATCACCAACACACTCTTTCCCCTCCTAAACGATTGTTGCAGCTCATCTCCCAATGCAGTCTTCTGCATATCCCCAAATTCTCGCAATTCAATATCAACCTGCTGTTTCAGCTGATCATACAGATACTGCCCCCTGCTTCTCTGAAACAGATCGTAGGAGCTTGAATTGTCTACGAGAAACACTACTGCAGGCTCCCCCTTAATAAAATTCTGGTACAGGGCATACGGCGAAGAAAGTGCAAGAATGAGCAAAGTAAAGATCAATCCTCTAGTAATAAATAAAAAAATCTTCATAGATCTGCGAAAGTCACGATGCTCTTCATGTTTTTCCCTGCGTCTGAAATCCTTGCTCACCAGCCACAAGACAAAAATCAGCAGTGGAATCAAAGTTAACAAAATATCAGGTTTCTCCACATACGCACTGAGCCAGGTGAGCACCATTAAATCTCACCTCTCCCCTTGGTGAGAAGGAGCTCGAAAAAGAGAAACGCAACCGCAGCCCATAATAAGAAGTCATCCAGATTCTGTTTTACTCCCTCCCTGCGCGATGATGCGATCTGCTCTTGTTCTGTCGTGCTTAAAGGAGTCAAGCTGGATTCTTTTTCGTGCGCAAGGTTCACCACAACACGATCACTCCCTATCTCATACACGCCAGGTTCATGTAAATAGAGTGCTTGTGTGTACACAGATCGCGAGGGTGTCTTCACGGTTACCTTCTCGGGGAAGGTCATCACGCTTCCTCCTTGTCTGTTGACATCGCTCAGTGTTCGTGCATTGCCCAAGTACCGAACAAAGTTCACCCAAAAGATAGGATAACCTGGATTCAGGCTGAAGTCACTTGCGCTTTCCAGGATGCCATAGTACGCAACCTTTCCCTCATCTACAGTTTGCAAGGAGAGGATAGAGTTATTGGCAACGTGTAACAACGTTATTCCTTTGTCTTCCTTCACGGCAAAGTGCTGTTGCACCCCTCCAAACTCAATGTCTTTGGTAAACTTGTTTGGTTGTGATTCTTCAATCACGCCATATCCTCTTCGCTCCCCCAAGACAACAGGCAATAATGATCCATAGGAAGCTTGCTGCATGTCTTGTTGTGCATGAACGACCACGCTCGCTCCCTCTTGAACATCGTCTTCAAGCATGCGAATCTCCTGGGGGCTTAATGTGGCCTGTTGAAGGATATACACATCATATTTCTCTGGAGGAACACGGGCAGAAACATCAAGAGTAATATCATCCGCTGATGTCAATGCAGCTTTCAAATATCGGGAAGGTTTATCCGAAAGCAATAAGACATTTACTTTTTTCGAAGAGGGAATGCTGATATAAGCAACATCGTCAACAGAAAGATCATCTTGTGTGTGTAGCGTCACTTGTGTTAATTCTTTGGTCGTGGGAAAGGAAACAATCTCGCTTTCCAGCGGTTCCAAAGCAAGCGTGCGTTGCTGTCCATTGATATCCATCTCGATGCTCTGCGGAATAGTCATGAAATTCTTCACCATCACTTCGCTCATGCCGACACGTGGTTTCACCTGAATAATGCCCATATTCTGAGGGGATGTTCCTTCGCCAACATTAATAACATGGACAAGGACCCCCCTGCTTTCTAAAGATGCCTTTGCCTGTGCAAACAATGTGCTTCCCGTGTCCATGAAATCGCTGATTACAAAAATCTCTGGTTTCGTCCCAGATACGTACTGCCCTGCCAACGCAAGTGCACTGCCGATCGGAGAAGCTGTTGCACCCACACGAAGCTCATCGAGAAATTTCAATGTCGTTTTCTTGTCTTCGTTTTCCAGTGCGACATACGGCGTGGTGGACACCATCACAACAGTATTTTTCTTTCCCACCACATCCTTCGCTTCATCAATCACCTTCTCAAACACCTTTCCCACACCACTGCTGGCACTCGCGTCCACAACAAGAACAGAGGTGTCTAACAATAATCCTTTGTCAAGAATAAGATAAGGTTGAAGAAAGAAAAGACTCAGCAGGAACAAGGCGAGCAATTGCAGTAAGAACAGCCAATCCTTTCTCAGCCGCTGGAAGAATGCCCGCTCTCGTTTTCTCTTCTCATCACGCTGAAAGAACATCAGAGAAGGTACATCAATCTCTTTCGGTTTCGGCCTGATCAGATACAACAGAATCAAAGGAATCAAGCTTAAAAATGCCAGCCAACCAATCAGGTTCTCAAATCCAAAGGATACCATAAAGACAACAAAGAACGCTTATTTTAAATAGGTTTGGATAGTGTCTTACAACAGATCTCTAATCTTTTCAATGTGTTCCGCAATCCGATGCCCATTCTCTGTGAGTTTAACAGTCTTAATGCGGCCGCTCTTCTCAAAATCCACAAGTTTGGCGTTCTGCATCTCCTGCAAAATCTTG
>CAYJXC010000018.1:1746-8534 GCA_964374075.1 Candidatus Woesearchaeota archaeon | reverse complement strand
GCAAAGATCGTCGTCCCGGTTTTCCACCAGGTCAGCTCTTGTGGAGGTTGCGGAGGAGGCTGCTTTTTCATTGCGAGATGCGGTTTGTTTCTTCTTTATATACCTTCTTGTGCACAACCGTGATCAGCATAATGTTTTTAAAGATGGACGATATAGCACTTCGTATGCAGAACACCAAAATTGGCTTGATCATCATTGGACTAAGCATCTTTGTAGGACTCTTTTTGTTGAGCTACATTGATGACACGAGGGACACTGGCAGAGAAGAAGGATGTGTGAAGAGTGAATGTGCTGGCTTCTTGGCCACGTTCAGCAGCGCGCACATTGGTTTGGGGTTGTTGTTTGGACTGTTGTCGTTGGGTATTTATTTAGTGTTTTTCAGCAGGGGAGAACGCGCCCTCTTGGAGTACATCGAAAAAGAGAAAGCGCATTTGGGCACTGAGGAGAAATTACGCATCATCAGCCTGCTCCTGGATCCGAATGAGAAGAGAGTGTTTGACACGATTCTCGAGCATGAAGGCATTACGCAGTACATGATCCGTATCAAGACCAACCTGTCGAAATCCACAGTGAGTGAAATTTTGAGCAGTTTTGAGAAGAAGAATCTGATTAATCGCATTGCCAAGGGAAAAACGTATTCTATTTTCTTGACGAAGGATATATAATTCTCTGCGAACGGAAAGAAACGCAAAATTTACTTCTTTTTACCTTCTTGAGCCTTTTTTCCTGACCGTTCGTGCGGCAACGCTTATATATCCTATCACCCACATTTTTTATATGCCTCAGAAAAAGATTGTCTCTGTTTCCTCTTCGACTATGTGGACGAACACGTGGAAGATTGTGCTGGATGTGAAGTATCGGAACTTCTTCATCGGATCCTTGATTCTGTTTTTCGTGCTGTTCTCGTATTTGTATGGACTGTGGAAGATCCCCTTTGTTGACTTTGGGATTCAGCGTATGAGTGCGGTGACGGTCTGGGATTATCTTTTCCTTGTTGTCGTTTCATTGTTGATGGCAGTGCTGCTGACCTTGGGAAAATATGAGAGAGTTACTCATCTCCAGAGCGAGTCGAAGTATCTTGGCAAGGGCAGCGGAGCGTTTGCTGGTCTTGTGGCAGCTGCGTGTCCTGTGTGCCAAGGCATTGTCATTGCTGCGCTGGGCACAACCTTACTCACCATTCCCTTGGGATTTCTTGTTCCGTATCTCAATTTCATGAAGGTAGCCAGTCTTGCCTTGTTGTCGTTGGCTGTCTTTTTCCGAGCTGATGGCATTTGCACGAAGACCTGCAGACCTCTTCCCTTTGCGAAGGCATCTCGAAAACAACGATCCTCTAGATTTTTTGAGTCACGGTTGACTTTGATGTTGCTTGTTGCTGCGGTTGCTTTGGTTGCGCTGAATCAATTTTTACTTCCTCAAGCCTATGCGTTGACGATGGTGGGTGGTGGAGGAGGAACGGTTGGTGCTTTTACCTATGGTGCGAAGACTACCTTGAAGCCGATGCCGTTGGCGCAGGGAGAGCAACCTGCGATTGCTGGTTATCGAAGCAAGGTGAAGGCATTGCCGACGATTAGCGAGTTAGCGATGGTTCCTTCTAGTGGTGATGCGGTGCAAGACTTGATAAACAATGTGGTGCCTCGCGGCACGCCGTGGTATGGGGCTGAGGCTGGTGTGAGCTTTGATGATCCGATTACTGCACAGAAACTGTGGGGGAAGGGAGAGGCGATTCAACTGGATAGTGCTCAAGAGGAGCGCTACAATCGGATTGTGAATTCGTTTACCTGTGATTACTGCTGCGGATCACCGCAGAACCCTACGATCATTACACGATGCGGTTGCGCACACGCAAAGGCTGCACGCGGCATGGCACGATGGTTTATTTCAACGTATGGTGATCGTTTCTCTGATGAGGAGATTTATGGCGAGATGGCACGATGGTATGCACTGTGGTATCCACAGGGAACAATTCAACGTATTCTTCAAGAATCAGGAGCAGCGTAATGGTGAAACAATCGGTGCGGAATGGAATTGCGGTTTTGCTTACTGTTACCATCCTTCTCGCAGCGTGGTTTTTCTTTTTTTCACCTGGCGTTGAGGCGGATCCTATTAAGAAGCAATATGACCTTTTATCCACTCCAGCTGCAAAGAAGCTCTACTTTGCGCAAAGCGAGGGATTAACAAAAGCTGTTCCCCAGCGTCTCGTGGAGCTGGACCAAAAGACGATTGGATGCTTTGAGGCTGAGAAGATTATGGCTATGTCTTCTTCTGATCGCTTGGGTGGTCAGTGCTGTGGAGTACTCAAAGATTTTGAATCTTATGAACTTCAGCTTGAAGCTCTCTCTGATTTCATTGAAAAGAATGGGAATATTGATCTTATCCCTCGAGATCCCTATGATGTTTCTGTTGAACAAGCACAACAGCTCATCTCTTTTGACCGTGAACTTGTGTTGACACCAGCGCAGCAAAGGATTTATGATGTTGCTGTCCGCATGTCCCATCATGGAGGGCCCTGCTGCTGCAGATGCTGGAAGTGGACTATGATGTCTGGCCTTGGAAAGAAGTTGCTTGTTGATCACGGATGGAGTGCAGAACAACTTGCTGAATTATGGGATACTGCGAGCTCCTGTGGACATGCAGAAGATACCAATTTACATGCTCACTATGATCATACAGAGAGCGGGAGGGAGTGAAATGGAGGGATGTGATATGATGATGAATATGAATATGAATATGATGTCGATGGGATATGGGATGGGACTTTTTGGAACAGCGATTTATCTTCTTGTTATTGTCATCTTAATCTTCTTAGCTATCTATCTCTATCAAAAAATTACACAGAAAAAACGATGAGGAGGTAAAACGATGGAACGCAAAGAACTGTTACTCTTGGTGTTGATTGGCGTGTTGGTGGTGACGGTTGCTGTTCAGACCGTGCAATTAGTCACGCTGAGCAACAACCCTGTTGTTGCAACACCCAGCGCTGGAGGCGCTGCTGTGAGAACACCTGTTGCATCAGGTGGGGGCGGAGGATCTTTACAGAACTTACCATCCATGGTTGGTGGGTGTTAGGAGAAGTGGAGCATTGATCAGCAATGAAGAAGAACACTGAGACATTACTCTCTCTCCTTTTACTTCTCGTAGTAGTGTTGTCTGTCCTTAATATCATTATTATTAGCGGGCGCTTTGGAAGGGTAAGAGAAGCGCAAGCTCTTGCAAAAGAACTGATGCGTCCTGCTGACCTACAGGTGGTTGTTGTAACGAATCCTGCGTGCAGTGCGTGCACTTCAGTCACCACGTTGTTGGATAAACTCAAAGGTATGAACGTGAATGTCACCGAAGAACGCACGGTGTTCTTTGATTCTCCTGAGGGACAGGAGCTGATGACCACGTATAAGGTTGGCATGCTGCCTACCCTGATTATTTCTGGAGAGGTTAACAAAACAGAACAACTTTCTTCCTTCTTTGCGAGCAATGGAAAGATCCAGGATCAATCAGTGGTGTACACTGCCATTCCCCCTCCTTTCTATGATCCAGCGCTGCGGCGTGTGGTTGGTGCGGTTACGCTGGTTTACGTGAAGGACTCTTCCTGCAAGGAGTGCCGTCCATTGGATTCCTTGGAGCAGGTGCTGAAGCAAGCAGGTGTAGGTATCACACAGGTTTCCTCTTTTGAGTATTCTTCGCCGGAGGGAAGGGAGTTGATTTCCCGCTATGGCATTCAACAGGTGCCTGCGGTGGTGATTTCCGAGGATATTGATACGTATCCTGCGATCGTGCAACAGTTGCAACGATCTGGAGCAGTGCTGAAGGGTGATGCGTATGCCCTCCACTCCACTCTTGCTCCCTATCGCGATCTGAAGAAGGATGAGATCGTTGGACGAGTGACCTTGATTATGCTGAAGGATGAGAATTGCAGCGAATGTTATGATGTTACTCTCAATCGCGGCATCTTACAACGATTTGGCTTGGCGATTACGAATCAGGAAACATATGATGCTGCAACCGGCAGTGCGAAGGCGCTCATTGAGAAATATACCATCACCAAGATACCTGCCATTGTTGTTTCTCCTGATGCGCAGCACTATCCCTCTTTTGTCAGCGTGTGGGATGGTGTGGGAACAATAGAAAGTGATGGATGGTATGTGATGAGGAAGCCTGAGGTGGTGGGAACGTATCGAGATCTGACCACGAATACCATCATCAACCCCCAGGCTCAGCGTGCCGCAGGCACTCAGGAGAACGAGGAAGCTGAACCATCGGTGTGAACATGGAACGCCGCACAAAAACTCTCATTCTCACTGTTGTTTTTCTTGTTTTCGCAGTTGTTTTTCTCTGGTATCGCGAGCAGCAACCAGTCCAGGCGAGCTATACACCTCCTTCACCAGAAGAGATGGTGCGCTTGTACTTTACCTCGTGGGATGAGAAGAGGTATGCAGATATGTACTCAGCGATCTCTGATGGCTTCAAAAGAATTGAACCGAGTGCAAAGGATTTGCCAGCATTCAAGACACACGTTGAGGAACAACAAATTACTAGTGTGAAGATTCTTTCGCTTCGTGAAACGTCGAATGATGGCACCACTGCAACTGTTGCATATGCGGTTACCTTTCAGATGGCTGACGGCAGAACTGTTCCCTTTGAAGGAACGTACACCTTGAAATATCGGATGGGAGACATCATTCAGGGATGGAAGTTGATTCATCCGTATGGCGAGCAGGTGGATAGCACATGAGAAAGCGATCTGTCTCTTCCCCTGCTGAGAGAAGAAGCGTTCTCTTTTTGTCCGTTGTTCTTGTCTTTGGACTTAGCGTGCTGGGATACTCTCTGTGGTCGCTTGTTCGTGATCGCTCTTCTGTGACGGACGATCAGTTTGTTTCCTCTTTGACTATGACGTCTTTTGATCGTGAGATGGCACAGCAATTGATGGACAAGGATCATGATGGAAAATGCGATGCCTGCGGCATGCCTGTTGATATGTGCATTGATGGTGGGCAGATGGAATGCACGATGGTCAAGAAGGAGGGCATTGGCATCTTGAATTCTGATCATCTTCATGCTGATTGGAAGGTTTATGTGAACAACACATTCATAGATTTGTCTGGCATGGCTCATATGGATCGAATGGCAAGCGGAAAGCCGGTGAGTAGTTTTATGCATGTTGACAGCGGAGCGCCTGGAGAGAGGACTGGGGATGTGCTGCATATGCATGCGAAGAATGTTCCGCTGTGGCTGTTCTTTGAGAGCGTGGGGATGAAGCTTACGAAAGAGTGCATTACACTGGAGAATGATGAGAACTATTGTGATGATGGGGAGCGTCGCTTGAGAATGTATGTCCATGGTGTTGAGCAATCATCTCTTCGTGATTATGTGTTTCATGATTTAGACAAGATTCTCATTACCTATGGAAGTGATGAAAGTGTGATTCCCTTTCAATTAGCTTCGATAACGGACTTTGCGAAAGACCATTAAGATGAGTGTTTCTTTGAAAGAAAAACTTGTAGGACGGTTTGGCAGTGTTTCTGGAATTGCTGCCTTTCTTGGTAGCTACCAGGTGTGTCATACTGTCTGTATGTGGTTGATATCCCTTCTCGCTCTCCTTGGCATTGCTGTTGTTGGTATGCCATTGCTCTTTTTGCAGAAGATTGCCGTGCCTGTGTGGACGTTTGCTGTGCTCTTGTTTCTTCTTTCTCTTTATTTCTATATCGTGAAGAAGTGCATCTCCGGTACCTTACTTTTGTTCAATGGCGGTGTTCTTCTTGCCGGTGTGCCTTTTGCTTCTGTTCAGAACTATAACCTTTATTTTTGGATTGCGGGAGGAGTCATCGTTTTTGTGAGTATCGTCCTTTTTGTTCGCGATAAATTTCCTTCGAAGAGGAGGAGATCATGAAAAAACTTCTGCTTTTGTTGCTTGTTGCTATTGTTGTGGTGGGTGGTTGTGCCACTCCATCTGGCTTGAAGCGCTTTGCATCTCTCTGTCAGGAACACGGTCATCAGTGGATGCATATGCGACCGATGTCTGACGGGCAGTTTACCTCTGAGGAAGTATGCTGGGGATGCATGCCTGATGCGAAGACTCATCTCTGCAGCGAAGAGGACTACCAATCTTCCCTTGGTTCTGGCATGATGATGGGCAAGGAGATGAAGGAAATGCATGAGCAGATGGAAGACATGATGCATGGAGAAACGATGGTGGCTCATGCAGGCATGAAGAAGAGTATTGATGTTCATACTTTTACTGTACGCTTTGATCATCCTCCTGTGGTTGCAGGAACAGAAACTGAACTTTCTTTCACCATCACTGACGTGTCAACAGGCACGACCGTGAAGGACTTAGAGATCATGCACGAACGACCGATGCATCTGATTCTTGTGCGTGACGATCTCAACCATTTTGACCACATCCATCCCACGTTGGAGGGTGAAGAGTGGGCAGTGCAGTATACGTTTACTGCTGGAGGGCACTATCGCATCTGGATTGATTTCATGAAGGGTATGCCTCATCTTGTTGATTTTGACGTGATGATTGATGGACCAGCTGACGCTGAAGAACCTGATCGTTTAGAGGGATTACAGGTGGAGATGGAGAGAGATGGTACAAGATTTCAATTTGCCGTGAAAGATGTACGGGGGAAACATGTTCCTCTTACAGAATCATTTTTGGGTGCTGCAGCACATCTGGTGACGATCGATGCACCCTTAGAAGATTTTGGACATGCACATGACGAAGATCTTGATGGAGATCATCTCTTGACATTCACTCCTACGTTTTCAACTACAGGACCTCAACGAGGGTG
>CAYJXC010000018.1:796-1736 GCA_964374075.1 Candidatus Woesearchaeota archaeon | reverse complement strand
TCGTGGGTGGCTCCAATTCTCTTATCAAGTGAAAGATCGAACGGCACCATTTTCTTTTTCTGTTGAGGAGCGTGCATGATCTTTTCCCTCAATCTCGGATTCCTCCTGTTGCGCTTGGGATTGGGAGGCACGTTTTTGTGGTTTGGGGTGGATAAGTTTCTCTCTCCTCTTGTGTGGATAAATTGGATTCCTGCGTGGATCATGCCTTATCTCGGTAACTCTTCTTCTTTGTTTTTGTATGGATTGGGAGCGGTGGAGATTTTGCTTGGGTTGTTTGTGTTGCTTGGGTACTACAGCAGATGGGCTGCTGGCGGTGCAGCGCTGTTCTTGCTCGGCATTGTTTTTTCCTTTGGACTGAATGAGATCATGATTCGTGATCTTGGATTGGCGTTCCTGGCACTTGGCATTGTGTTGCTAGGACCAGGTGCATGGAGCGTTAACCGAAAGTAATATAAGATTAGACATGGTTGGTACTATGCATGGATGATGAGATCACGGCCACAGCATTGAAGGCTGGTTTGCGGAAGGTGAAGATTATAGATGTGCGTGAACCTGAAGAGTATGCTGTTGGATCAATAGAAGGAGCGGTGCACAAACCGTTGGGTGCGTTGATTCGCGATGTTGGCAAGGGAGTGTTTGCCTTACCACGAGATCAAGAGATTGTGTGTTATTGCGCTGCTGGTGTACGAGGAAAAATTGCCACAGACTTTTTACGACAGAAAGGATTGAAGGCACGAAACTTAGTTGGCGGTTATCACGCGTGGACAGCAGAGTCTGCTTAATCTTCTTCTTTGTCTTCTTTGACTTGGTGAATCAGTGTTCCTAAAGCGGTCCAGATTGCTATGAGAATTAACAGAATGGATTTTTCAGCAAGATCGTTTCCTGTCCATCCCATCACCACTGGCCTTTCACGAAGGATCCAGCCGGTGACTGCTGCAGC
>CAYJXC010000018.1:0-786 GCA_964374075.1 Candidatus Woesearchaeota archaeon | reverse complement strand
TATGGCGAGAAGACCGATCAGAACAGTCATCACGTGAAGGAATGAAGACCATTTCATCTGTTTCACCTTCCTTTGCTTCGTGCGTAGGCACTTTTTTGAGGATCGCGATACATGATGTGGCGCGTCAGATCTTCGATGCGTCTCATATCAAGAGTCGCATGGGGACTATGCGCAGGTGTGGGGGCTTCTCGTTCAGGCATGAGCATCTGAGGATGCCACTGCTGTTCTTGGTGTGGTGGTTGTTGAGGGGATGATTGTGGTGTTTCTTTTATCTCTGGCTGGGTAGCGGGTTGTTGTTGCGCTGCTGGTGGAAGGGATGTTTCT
This sequence comes from Candidatus Woesearchaeota archaeon, assembly GCA_964374075.1. Lineage (GTDB taxonomy): Archaea > Nanobdellota > Nanobdellia > SCGC-AAA011-G17 > UBA489 > CAYJXC01. The sequence continues at coordinate 462 of CAYJXC010000018.1, read as the reverse complement.
TCTGCGATCGGTTCTGGCATTTCTTGTGCTGGTGTTTCCTCTCTTACAACCTCTTGTGGGGTCGTGATTGTTGATTCAGATTCTTGGGGTGAGTCGGGGACTTCTCGTGGGGAGGGTGATGAACACGCTGGATGCTCTTCTTGTTGCAGTGCTGGCGGCATGGGGCTTGGGAGTGAAGAATCTTGCTGTGATTGTTGAGGGGTTGGTATAAGACTTGCTTGTTTTTCCTGCAGATCTTTTTGCTTCATCTGCTGCATCTTCAGGACTGTCGAGGGCCGAAGTTCCCTCTTCGGCATGGTCAGCTTGAGAAGCACGTCTTCCTCTTTTGGGTCAAATGTGGAATCAAACTCGATGGTTCTCACCTCTTCCGTGTTTGGGAAGAATTTATCCTTTATATTCCTTTTGTTTTTTTGGAGTTTGTCGGATAATTCCAATAATGACTCCATCCGACTCACCAGCACT
>CAYJXC010000017.1:7264-8629 GCA_964374075.1 Candidatus Woesearchaeota archaeon | reverse complement strand
GCTTCACGCTTCACGGCAGGTTCCTCAAATACTCAATCATCAGCCGTACACCAAATCCTGTTCCACCTTTAGGAGTATAATATCGCTGCTTATCCCACCAGGCAGTCCCTGCAATATCGACATGCGTCCATGGTGTTTTCTGCACAAATTTCTTCAAAAATGCTGCTCCCATAATAGAACTTGCATTCGGCCAATACCCGAGGTTGTTCACATCAGCAATATCGCTCTTCGTTTCCTCAAGATACTCATCATACAGCGGCAGTTCCCACACCCTCTCATAGGTTTTCTGTCCTGCATCAAACAGTTTTTTCATCGTCTCTTTATCCGTTCCCATCATGCCAGCGACATAATCTCCAAAGGTAACCACAATGGCCCCTGTTAAAGTAGCAAAATCAATCATGCGTGTTGGTTTGAGATGTTTTTCTGTGTAGGCAAGCGCATCTGCCAAGATCAAGCGTCCTTCAGCATCGGTGTTCCCAATCTCCACCGAGATTCCTGCATAGGAAATATACACATCCCCTGGTTTATACGCTTTGGATCCAATCATGTTTTCTGCAGTGGGAATGATTCCTATTAGATTTTTTCTTAGTTTCAATTCTGCTGCTGCTTTCAACACTCCTAGTACTAATGCAGCTCCTGACATATCATCCTTCATAGTTTCGATGAATTTTGTTGGTTTCAGATTCAATCCACCAGAATCAAACGTAATTCCCTTGCCTAAAAGAGCTGTGGCATCACCTGATGATACACCGTTATACTCCAAGACAATAAAGCGGGGCGGATATCTGCTGCCATTCCCCACAGCCAATAGCAAGTTCATGCCCATTTTTTTCAGTTGCTTCTCATCAAACACCGTGATCTTCAATGTATACGTCTTAGCTAAATCGCGTGCAATTTTTTCTATCATCAATGTTGTCATCACATCTGCATTCTCATTCTGCATGTCTTGCATAAAGTGCACTGCCTCGCACACAATCTGTGTTTCAGCAAGCACATCCTTCACGTAATCAATCTTCTTCACCAGTAACAGCACCTCTTTGATCTCTTTGATCTTGTCTCGGTCTTCTGTTTTGTATTTTGTAAACTTATAATCGCTCAGCAGCAATCCCTCAGCAACAGCGCGCAGCGCATCCTGCTCCTTCACCTTCTCAATCTGCACAACCACACCAAATTTCTCCAGTTTCATCGCTTTGGCTTTCTGCACAACCAGCGAAAAGGCTCGACGTATTTTTTCAAGATCAAGTTCTTCCTGCTTTCCCAACCCCACAAGAATTAGATGTTTTGGTTTGATTGTGCCGTGCGTATGCACCACAACGAGCTGGTCTTTCTCACCGGGGCTGAGTCCCTGAAAAAAATCGGAGCGAT
>CAYJXC010000017.1:0-7254 GCA_964374075.1 Candidatus Woesearchaeota archaeon | reverse complement strand
CCTGTGCAATCAGCTCTTCGCTTGCAGCCTTGTCCTTCTTTTTCTGTAGTGCACTGGCCTGCTCCTCAGTCAAGGGAAAAACAAGACTGACAGCAAGCTTGTCGGGATGCTCAGTGGTCGGAAGAAGATACATCATACACCTCTCAATCACGCATCAGGGGGTGGTTTATATAAACATTTCTCTTTTAAAAAGTATTTATTCTTTTGTTACTGTAGCAAGAAATGCGTCAAAGTCCTTGAAGTAGCGTTCTTCAAAATAAGGTAAGACAGCACGCAGTTGTGCGATGATAATCTCATGGGGCGCATCTTCATAATTCATCCATCGTCTTATCAAGTTCCTCAGCAGTCATACCACAAGAAAGGGATCGTGGTTTAGGACTCTTAAATTTCAGAGGCCAGCGATTTCCTAAACGATGATGACCTTTCATGATCGTGAAGAAAGACAGACTCTCTTATAACACTTTCCTCCTAAGGTACGTAAATTTTCCGGTATCAAGCAGTTAGTATTCGTAATCTGTTCGTAAATCTCGTTCCGGCAATCCCTTGTCATACTCCTGCAGCATGGTCACCGCTTCACGCAGGGAAGCTGTTGCTTTCCTGGATTCATAATCAAGAATCGCTTGCCGCAGGGCATGAATCACAAAGGTAGAGCTGTGGTGCGGCATGGCCTGTGCATCAAACAACTCTTCTGTAATGCGGTACACATCACCAATGTGCTTGCCCACAACATGCTGTTGCACTTGTGCAGCTACCCTCTTCACCTCTGGGCAGCACGTGCGAGCAGGCTTCACAGAGAGATGAACAATCTTGTCCCGATCAATCCGTACCGATAACGTCAAGGAATCAGCGCATCCAGCATCTGTGGAACTGACCGTGGTGGTGAGAAGGGGGAGGGAGAAAGTCTTCGCTCTCTGGCGTGTTCCCTGCTTCCGAACCCTTCCCGTACCTCGTCCTCGGGATGATGTTCGTTTCTGCTGTCGTTTTACCATAGGAGAAACAAGAGGAAGGGTATTAATAAACATTCCCTCTTCCCTTAGGAATGGAGAGAACGCAGTTTTTTCACCAGATCAGGCAAGACCTTCAACACATACCGAATCTGTTCTTCAGTGGTGGTGTGACCAAGCGTAAACCGGATGGTGCCTTCGGCACGCTTGGGTGATACTCCCGTTGCCACTAAAACAGAGGACGCTCCGATCTTCTTCGAGGTGCACGCAGATCCAGAAGAAGCAAAAATGCCAGCATCATTCAGCGCAATCAGCAACGCTTCGGTGTCAACCCCTTCAAACGTGATGCTGACATTGCCAGGCAACCGATGTTCTCGAGGTCCATTCAGGAAGGTGCGGGGAATCGTTGTGGCAATGCCATCAATGAACAACTGCTGCAACCGTGTCAGCCGCGCACGCTCTTCCTTCTTTCGCTGGTGCACCAGGGAGAGGGCTGTTGCAAACCCCACCACTCCAGCAACATTCTCTGTTCCAGAGCGAAGATTCTGTTCTTGTCCTCCGCCGTGAAGCAGGGAATGCATCGGAACACCAGTCCTCTTGTACAGCACGCCAATCCCTTTTGGTCCATAGATCTTGCTGCCGTTCAAGCTGAGCAGATCAACCTGCAACTGTTCAGTATCTAAATCCAAGAGCCCTGCCTGGCACGCATCACTGTGGAAATACACGCCATGCGTCCGTGCAATCTTTCCCATCCCTGCAATCGGTTCAATCACGCCAATCTCATTGTTGGCATACATCACCGACATCAATACGGTGTGTTTGGTGAGAGCCTTCTCAACATCCTCCTGCTTCACATACCCCTCGCGATCAACATCAAGATAGGTCACCTTCACACCCTCATATTTCTCAAGATACTGGCAGGTCTGCAACACTGCCGGATGCTCAATCTTCGTGGTGATCAAATGGTTGCCCTTTTCCTTATTCGCTCGCATCACTCCTTTCAGAGCCAGATTGATGCTCTCTGTTCCACCGCTGGTGAAGAAGATCTCTGAGGTTTTCGCATGAAGAATCTGGGCTATGGTTGCCCGTGCGCGATCCACAGCGTCTCGTGCCCTCATCCCCCGTGTGTGAAAACTGCTGGGATTTCCATACTCTTCCTGAAGGTATGGTTTCATCGCTGCAAACACTTCAGGAGCGACAGGCGTAGTAGCAGCATAATCTAAATACACACCATGCGGTGTCTGCTGGTGGGGAGATCTGCTTTTCATAATTCCTTCCAAAAGAGCATCCTTTTAATGTCTTTCTGTGTCTGCGCACGTCAAGAAAAGTAAACTATTTAAATCTCCATCACCCCACAAATCGATGCAAGTAAAAGAGGTCATGAGTAAAAACGTCATCACCTGCACCAAAGACGAGACCGTCATCGAAATTGCTAAGCGCCTGATGAAGTATGACATTGGCATGCTCGTCGTGGTGGAAGACACACTGAGCAAAATCCCCGTGGGGGTCGTCACAGACAGGGATGTCCTCAATCGCGTGGTCATTAAAAATATTGATCCCCAAACCACCAAGGTGTCAGAAATTCTCACCAAAAACATCATCACGATTGGCATCAATGACAGCCTGACAACCGCGGTGGACAGGATGAAGAAGAACAAAGTGAAACGACTGGTGGCGATTGATGAAAATGGCTACCTCGTCGGTATTGTTTCCAACTCCGATGTCATCAAACAGTTCTTGGAAATCAAGCAGAAGTTACTGGACCTGTCGGTAGGATTCTAGGGAAAACGAAAACCCGCATGTCTGAAGGAGGTGCTGTAAATCCTCAGGCAGTGGAGCAACAACATCAAGCTGGTGTTGTTCCATCGGATGCTGAAAGCGAATTCTGAAGGCATGTAAAAATTGCCTGCGCAAGAGGTGTGCATACCTGTTGTTTGTTGTCGCATCGCCGTACACGCGATCACCAACAAGCGGATGCCCGAGATGAGCAAACTGCGCGCGAATCTGATGCATTTTGCCAGTTTTCAGCTGGAGCTCGAGCAAAGAGGTGAGTGGTGATTCCTCCAGTACACGATAGGATGTCTCCGCCTCCACAGCCCCAGGTTCACCAGCATCAACAACCAGCATGCGATGCTGAAAGCCTTCTGTTGTTTTCTTCAGAAAGAATTTCACAACACCGCGTTTCTGATGAAGATGCCCAACAACAAGGGCAAGGTAATATTTTTCCACGCGTCGCTCCTGGAACAAGCGATGCAGTGCCAGCAATGCCTCTCTGTTCTTGCCGATCACCACAATCCCAGAGGTCCCCCGATCAAGGCGGTGAGCCAAACCAGGATGTGTGTTCTTGTCTACATACCGTTTCACCTGTTCAACCAAATTCTCCTGCTCCACCCCAGTGCCAGGTTGTGATGCAAGCATCGGTGGTTTATTCACAATCAGCACATCATCATCTTCATACAGCACCTCAAAGGTCTTGTGTATCTTTACCGTTCGTTCCTTGCGCGTTAGCTGTTCATAATCGTCAGGGGAAAGAAAGATGGTGACGGTATCACCAATACGCAAGCGGTAATCAGGTTTTGATTTCTTGTCATTCACCTTATACACACCAGTTCTCAACGACTTATAGATCAACGAGAGTGGAGCCTGGGGAAAGCGTTTTCTCAAAAATCGGTCAACGCGCAAGCTTTCAGAATCCTTATCAACTCTCAATTCAATCATAGAGGAGAACGAGAGAAAGCTTCTTATAAATCTACGCTACTCACTCTAAGGGAACTTCGCTCCACAGGGTCCAGTCCTTCGAAGGAGCATAATCTCCCACAATGAAGTTGGGCGGTTGCGGTGCTCGACCAAAGTACGAGCTCTCAATATCAGTCCACGCCTGTGATGTTGTATCAATCCGGTAGATCGGCGACCCAAACAGCTTCCACGATTCCGTTAATGCGTGGTGATACCTACCTTCCTTCTGCCCGCCAGGTTCAGCAATCAATTTGCCGGTATACCCATGCTCCTTGAGCTTTTCCACAAACCGCTGGATCGGTGCATTGCCCTCTCCGGGAGACAGATGTTCATCATGATATCCAAAGTTGTCTGAGAGATGCACATGCCCGATGATCCCTTCCTTTGTTAGCTTCTCTACCTCCTTGCTCAGCCACTGGTCGAACTCCTTCTTCGACCCTTGGTAATACTTGTACCAGAAGTTCGCATGACCAATGTCAAACGTTCCGCGAATATGAGATTTGGCAACTTCCTTCGCTTCATCTCGTGCCAACCCTTTCCCAATAAGCTCCTCTTCCATCCTCTTTCGAGAAGCAAGAATAACCTTTCGATATTCATCAGGATGACTTCCATACTCCTCAGGTTGCCAGTTCTCCGGTGCAATCCACAACGGCTTCTTCAAGTGTTTTGCCTTCTCCTGCTCATACGCACTCAGCGCAGCACGAGAAATAGTCTCTGCGGATTTCTGAAGACCATATTTCTCAATAGGCACCTTATTCTCGATTTCCTTTTGAATTTCAACGGTTTGTGCCCCTTGGGAACGAGCAGCTTGAAAGTAGCCATCGGCTTGCATTTTGATATCTTGTGCTCTCTTCTCAATATAATCAAAGGGATCTTTAATAAAATCCCGATAACGTGAAGACTCTAAAGATGGTGCTAATCCTAATCCCTTAGCAAGTTCACGCGCATCAAGCAGAGCTTTATCAGGATTAATCCTTTTGAAATTTTCCAGTCGTTGTTTGAGTTCTTCAATCTGTTCATATTTCTCCAGCAGTTCTTTTCCAACACTCGTTAACCGTTGCTCTTCTCCCCGTGCCAAATCGATTTGGCGTTTGATGAGCTTATCAAAGATATAACTCCCTACATCACTAATGCCCTTGTCAACTGCTTCTTTTTCATAATCACCGATCTTCTTTGTCGTAAATTGAATAAGACCATGTTCATCTCTCTTGGGGTTACTCCAAGGATCTGCTCCCTCTTGTGCAGGAAGCGGTTCAGGAATATCAGTATCACGCCGCAGGCCCTGGACACGTCCTGTTCTCTTATCAACCACATAAATTGGTGCTTTCTCTGCTTCTTCAGGATACCCCTTGAACATCGGTTCCCCTCCGCGCTTCTGTTCGAGGTCAAAGAGCGGCCGAGGAAATTCTCCGAGATGCATCACCACAGGCCCTCCCTGCCCCACATCAGCAGCAAAATCAATAGCTCTCTCCACTTCATGCAGCACAAACTCACGCGCTTCCTCGCGGAACTCCCCCTCTCGAAAACCGGCAGCGTATCCAATATTCGGAGAGGCATGTGTGGTGATTTCCATTTGATTAACCTTTGCCAGTTCTCGCATCTCTTCCCGTTCACGGCTGCCATAGCTCTCTGGTGTATGACCACCAGGACTGGAGCGTGATCCCTTCCCTCCGCCCATAAAACCCAATTCAACAATCTTTGCTCCTCTAAACACATTGGCCTTCAATCCCTCTCCCACATCGCCAATCCCATGGGAAATGCCAATCTGTTGCGGATCAACGCGCATCTCCCTTCCCTTATCCAGGGCATTCCAGTAATCTGATTCCATATACATGGTCGTTCCCTCTCCTCATGATTTGGTTTCTTTCTTCTTTTTATACATTTCTGTTGCCTTCATCGGATTCATCTGCTCCGTTACGCTGTCACTTTCCAAGGAAGTAAAGCGTTCTCGCTCTACTCCTCGCTGCGTCTGTTGATCAAGAAACTCTGATTTGATGTACAAGGATTCTGCGCGAAACGCTAAACTTTCATACGATGTGCTCTTGTACTCCTGCTGCCCGCCTGCAACATACTGCGTTTGTTTTTGTTCTCCTTCACTTATCGGTACCGGTTCCCGTGCTACGGTTGTTTCCAAGGGTGACGTTTCTTCCCGTACCTCACGGGGGCGTGGTGTTTCCCGCTCCGCCATCTCCACCAGGGGTGATGGTTGAGGCACAGGGGCAACCCCAGTCCTCTTCCACTCCTTTAATTCATCCTTTTCCTTCTGTACCTCTTTGATCTCCTGCTGGATTTTCTCTTGAATCTCCTTGTTTTTCTCTTTCGCTAGCGACGCGTGCAGCAAGCGCAATTCCTGCTCAAGCGGGAGCTCCTTCAGGCTCTTCTTGAACTGATTCCATTCCTTGATGTTCATCGCTCTCCAGAACAACACACCACATATATACTTTACTCCGTCATCATGCCGTGGCTGGACTTAAAGATCTTATACGTCAAGTACGCATCGAGATTCACGCTTTTCTTTGCAGCATCCTGTTCTTCCTTCACGTACGTTTTCGACGGTCTCCTCGCCCCGCCGCGGAACCCAAGCATCTCCTTGAATCCCTTGTACGTAGCCTTCAGGGGAGCAAAGAGAGATTCTCGTTGCTGCTTCTCTTCCTCCTGTTTCTGGAGTTCACCAGCCTGCGCAAGATATTTATCAATCTCATCCTTCATCGCTAAAATCGATTCATCCACCGCGCTCAGCAGTTCCAGGTCCTCCTCATCCAATTTCTTCTTGTACGCTTCATACTCCTCCTTGCTCGCCACAAAGGCCTCGATCGTAATCACGGTCCGTCCGCGGTGCACTGCTCCTCGTTGAAAATCCTGCTGGTAGGTAAGTTCAGGAATGGCCACAAAGTTCCATCGGATGCGGATCACGGGGAAAAAATAGTCATAGACACGTTGATCCATCGTGCCCGGCAAGACTTCGACCTCATAATTCATCCGTCGTGCAAGAATCTCCAGTTCAATCTTCGAGGTGTCAAACGCAGCGACAATATCCTGGTCCCCCAGTGTCTCCTTCATCTGCAAGCGGCGGATGTTCCTCAAATATGGCCGCAGCCAATTCAGGTAAATCTTGATCACGTGGAAATGCTGTCGCAGGTACTTCAGCTTGAACTTCTGTCCAACCTTCAGTTCGTTGTATGTTTTTTCTTTCCAGATGATGTACTGCTTCAATTTGCGCGCGAGCACCTCGCGCACCTTCCTGTTAAAGGAATCCTTCAGCTTCTCCACGTCCCGCTCCACATCCTCAATCTTCTTCGGATGAATCGAGTAAAACAAGTCTGGCAGCGTCACAAACCCAACATTCATGGCTAATCCCGTCACCGATCCAGAATTTTTGCCGCCGCCTTCCACCATGTCAACCCACACGCTCTTCAGAGCAACTTCTGCAGCATCCTCTCCTTGGTAGCCGCGGTCGTAATATTCCAAGCGTTCTTCCATGATGCGCAGCTCGCGAATCAATTGGAACAAGGTCTTCACAATATTCCCCACATTCCCCATGATCTGCTGGAACTTGTCAATCTGCGCGCCTCTC
>CAYJXC010000016.1:5373-9471 GCA_964374075.1 Candidatus Woesearchaeota archaeon | reverse complement strand
TAGTTAACGGTCTTCAGCCACCAGTTACAAACTGGTGGAAATCTTTAGATTATAGGGATCACGACCTTCCATGATCTGTGGTATGAAGATGCATATGAGCAGTGCAAACGCCAAGGCATCCAAGTGCATAGCGTAGGCAGTGCTTTCTCTGTTCCTGAGCATGATCTCCTCCTTGTCAAGTGCCAGCGCATTATGACGCAGCAAGGTGATCTTGAGGCTCTTGGCGTGCGCGAGCACCACCATCTTCCTGAGCGCTTGTCTCTTGAGGATACCTTACAGGCCATTGAAGACGAGGGTGCACTGGTGAATTTGCCTAATCCTTTCCATCGACGTGGCAGTGGACCTTATTTCAGGGCACATCCTCAGCTCTTGGAAAAAGTTCATGCAGTTACAGTCTATAGCGGTGAGGGGGCGTTGTGGATACCCCATCTTGTCCCTCGCGATGGAGTAGAAAATCCGAATACGCTGGCGTTGCTTTTCTATGGTGAGATGAAGAGGTCATTCCCTCATCTCGGCGCGGTGACTGCATCTAATGGCAGTTTAGTCAGGCATATTGGGACAAGTAACATGTTGATGCAGATGCCAAAGAATTATGCGGCGCTGTGCAATGACAGTGACATTCGTGGGGCATTGAAGTATGCACTTCTCTACAGCACGCCGGAGGGAGCACAACGCAGACCGCTCTATCTTGGTTCTTTGCGACATCAGTGCGTGGTGTTCTTTGATCATAATCCGTTGAGTTATGCGCTGAAGGGTATTCCGAATGCGCATCTTGATCATTTGTTACACATAAATAGATACGCGGTCGGCGGGAATCGAACCCGCGTCGCAGCCTCTCTCCTCTGTTGATTGGGAAGGCCGCATTCTACCATTAGACCACGACCGCACTACTATGAGGAGAATAACAGAAAGCTTTTAAAAATTTGTATTATTGGAGTAGTATATGGTTTCCAAAATAGAATTTTTCAAAGGACTTGATCGCAGCAAAAGGTATCATCCTGCAAAGGTTCTTCCACGAAGCAAGATTGCAATCGTGACTCCCCAGACCTCAACAGACGTTATTGAGAATCTTCAACCTGATGAAGTGGCTATCATTCCTTACTGTCTTATTCCTTATGGTTATCGCGAAGGGCCTGAAGCGACGGAACGCTTTCCGATGTTCTTGAAGCGTGGCCCAACTGTTGAAATTCCCACACCAAAATCACTTGAAGAAGCACTTCAAGGAACTGGACCAACAAGACGACGACTTCAAGTGTATACAAACCTCCATGATCCTCACAGCGAATTGATTGCTGCCGGCATTTCCTGGTATTGCCCACAAGATCGTATGCATCGCAAGGTGAGTGCAAATGATGTGCTTGAAGGAATGCAGATTTATGCTTTTTCTGAGTTAGAACGACGAGAGAAGAACCCCATAAAAAATCATCTGACTCGTGTGTATGAATATGGCATTGATCAAGGGAATAAGGAAAGTGGAGCGAGCACTGTGGTAAGTGTTCCTTCCCGTGGACGTGATCAACCTTACCGAGTGAAACTTCATCATTTTCCCTTCATCGGCTCTCATGAAGAATGGGTGTGGATGCAACTTTTAAGTGAACATAGCGATTGTGGACGAAAGGATTTTGGAGATGTGTATTGGCAGCGTGATCCTGAAACTGGAAAACGAAGAAAATTGCATGATGTTGTGTTTTGTCCTCATGATGTGGTTGCCTATTTAGCAGTATCGCGGGAAGAAACACAACGCGTGATAACAACTTATACGAAGCCACGCCGTAACTTTTGCGTACAGCCCTTTCCCCTCTTTACTCAAATAACTGTTGATTTTTGGAATAAATTATGGTCACAAACTTTTTTCGGATCGCCGGCATCTGCACGACCCTTGCTAGAGAGTCAGATTGAACCAGAAGTGCAACTTTTCTTAGTGCGGCGTGATCCCGGAAGCACGATGTACATCTCCAATAAAGATAAAATACGCGAGTATCACTGGGAGCTTTCATTTCCCTTAAAGGAATAGGTTTAAATAATCCTCCCTTTGTGGTGCATGTATGACAAAGTTTTATGTTACTACACCGATTTACTATGTGAATGATGTTCCTCATATTGGAACTGCTTATACGACTATTGCTGCTGATGTGCTGGCGAGATGGCATCGCTTGCAGGGAGACCAAGTCTTTTTCTTAACCGGTCTAGACGAAAATTCTCAAAAAACAGTCAAGGCAGCAAAAGACAAACTTGGCATTGCCCTCGGACGGGAAAGCATTCAACGCTATACAGACACCATGGCGGAGAAATGGAAAAAAATATGGGCACAGCTACACATCAGCTATGATGGTTTCATCAGAACAACATCGCAAGAGCATGTGAAGGTTGTCAATGAGTTCTTCAAGAAAGTGTATGACAAAGGAGACATTTACAAGGGAGAGTATAAAGGATTATACTGCGAATCCTGCGAAGCCTTTTGTTTAGAAAAAGATTTGAATGACGGCAAATGTCCCTTCCACCTCACACCACCAAAAATGATTAGCGAAGAAAATTATTTTTTTCGTTTATCAAAATACCAAGATGCTATTCTGGAACATATTGAAAAGAATCAGAAATTCATTCAACCTACCTCGCGAAGAAATGAAGTGATTCGTTTTCTTAAAGATGAAGGTGCAAAAGACATCAGCATTTCCCGCCCCATCACGGAGTGGGGGATTCCTTTACCTATCGATCAGCAACAAACTTTCTGGGTTTGGTTTGATGCCTTGGTCAATTATATTTCTGGAGCTCCAGACTATTGGCCGGCTTCGCTGCATTTGTTAGGAAAGGATATCCTAAGATTTCACTGTATTATTTGGCCGGGTATGTTATTAAGTGCTGGTTACCCCCTTCCTGAGCGCTTGTTTGCGCATGGTTTTCTCACTGTCAATGGCCAGAAAATGTCAAAGAGTTTAGGCAATGCTATTGATCCAATCTATCTTGGTAAGGTGTATGGGGTTGATGTGCTGAGGTATTTCTTGATGAGGGAGGTTCCTTTTGGGCAGGATGGGGATTTCAATGAAACTGCCTTGAAGGCGCGGTTGAACAATGAGCTAGCGGATGATTTGGGTAATCTCGTCAGCAGAACCTTGGCCATGGTGGAGCAGTACTTCGGCGGCAAAATTCCGGAGGCAGATGTGGATGGTGAATTAGTGGAGAAACTTGACTTGGCAAAAATTCAAAAGTTCATGGACAAGCTTGAATTGCATCACGCCCTCGAAGAGATTTGGAATTTCATTCATGCCGTCAACAGCTACATCAATGACAACAAGCCGTGGGATAACGAGAAGAGACGAGCCCAGATTTTGTATACAACTCTGGAAGCAATCCGCATCATTGCCATCTTGATTTCTCCCTTCATGCCTGAAACTGCAGAGCGAATCACTGAACGATTGAACATCCGCAGCGGAGACGTGAGCGAGATTGAGTTTGGACTCTTACCCAGCGGGAGAAAGGTTAATAAAGGTAAGAACCTCTTCACCAAGATTGAGTAGGGCGGGGGTTATCATGGATGACATTTCTTTCGATCAATGGAAGAAGCTGGATTTGCGGATTGGAGAGATTGTTGAGGTGCATGACCATCCGAATGCCGATCGCTTGTATGTGCTGACGGTGGACCTTGGTGGTGAAGAACGGACATTGGTTGCTGGACTGAAGCACCATTATGAGAAGGATGAGTTGACGGGAAAGAAGATTGTCGTGTTTACGAATTTGAAACCGGTGGAGTTGCGCGGTGTGATGAGTCAGGGGATGGTGCTTGCCGCTGTGGAAGAAGGTGATGAAGAACATATTGTGCTGTTGAGTCCTGAAGAAGACATTGCCAACGGTGCGCAGGTTCGCTAACGCTCACGCTTTCAAGGGAATGCTCCGCAGGGTGAAGCCGTTCTGTTCATTTTTTTTGAGGAGCACATACACTCCTTTGTCTTGGTATTCCAGGACTTTATATGCTTGCACACTCGTGGGAGTGATGGGGACAAAGAGAATATTGTCTGGCTTGCCGAGCACCTGCAGATAGATATCCTCCTTGGAGTGAACAATTTTTGTTTTTCCGATGAGCAGGGGATTGAAGGGCTGCTT
>CAYJXC010000016.1:0-5363 GCA_964374075.1 Candidatus Woesearchaeota archaeon | reverse complement strand
TTGAAGGTGAATGCAATCACGCTGTTGTCTTTGAGTTGGATGATGAGACCTGTGTCTGAGAGTTTGAGACGTTCTCCATACTCCACGTTGATAGTTTGATCGTTGACAGGAAGCTGTTTATCTGGCGTCCCTAACTTTTCAATCATGGTTTCATAGGGATCACCTAACTTCACTCCTTTCACGGTGATGTCCGCTGCCTTGAAACCTGGAAGAGAGAATATATCGGTTTCTGTGATTTCGTATGATGGGGAAGGGATTTTTTGTTCTTGTTTTGCTGGAGCTACGGCAAAGATGATAGCTGTGATGATCAGAAGAAGGATCAGTATTCCTCCTGCTATCATGATTCTTTTCTTGTGCCGTTGCGTGAGGAATATCATGGTCTGGATAAGGATAGAAACATTTAAAAAAATATGGATGGGCCCGAGCGGATTTGAACCGCCGACCTCTCGATTATCAGTCGAGTGCTCCAGTTGCCCAATTTTTTATTTCCAGGCTAAGCTACGAGCCCTTAGAGAAACCAGCACAAGAGAATGTTTATAAAGATTGTGTGGCACCTTCTCTTTATGACACTTATAATAGGTCCTCTGGAACAGCGTTTGAGACGAGATACCCTTTCGCTGTCATTTCTTAATCAGAAGGAATTGAGAATGGTGCGCCGGATGCATGTGGTGCAGTGCGAAGAACGTGCTGATGACTATTTTGTACGATTTTTAGGTCTTTGCTTTCCTCAGGATCCCTTGTGCCAACACACAGAGAAGAAGATGCCAGTGATGATCGAAGGGAATCTCCTCTATCTTCCTTCTTCCTTTTGTTCCTTTGCAGGACTGCGCCATACGGTTGTCATCATGGGGTATGGAGACAGAGTGGAATTGATGCATCCTCGCTATGTTGCTTTACATCAGGACAGTAACCAATGGAAGCACTTAGAACAACTTTGTTTACCTTATGCAACCAATGCAGCAACCACGAGCGGTGACAAGAGATAACTGATGAATGTACTGAGTGCTCCGATGACGATCCCTTTGAAAATTGCACTGCATTTTTTGTGAAGAGCGTACGAGGAAAGAATCATCAGACCATAGAGAAGGAAGGCGAAGATCGTAAAGAGATAGTCCTGATAAAAGAGACTGCTGAATGTTGCCAAGACGATACCGCGCGCAAGATAGAGATCTGATGCTGTAGTGATTTTATACAGAATGAAGATGATGAGAGCTGCGATCGCTAATTGTGCCATAAACACACCAAACTGTCCAACGAGAGAACGAATCATGAAAATACCATAAAAGGGAATACTTCCTAATGCAATGCAATCTCGTGCCACCTCCTGTTTCCAGTTTTTTGGCATGGTGAATGTATGGGGTTTACTCCTTCATATGCTTTTCGAGGAACTGTGTAATATGGTTTTCATACTCCTGAGGAAAACGTGCATAGGCTTCACCATGATCCACACCAGGTATAATCCATACCTCTATGTGTGGGTTTGCTTGCTTGAGCACATACGCATTTTCTATGGGGATTTGCGTATCCTGTTCCCCATGAATGAGAAGGACGGGGATGGTTCTGTCTTTAAGAGCATCTGCTGGAGAAACCTTCACAGGATCTACGCCAAAGAAGAGACGCGAGAGGAAACGTGTGAAGACAACAAAGGGGTATCGCAGGGGACCAAAGATGCGGTAGACGTGATGAACCATCAGTTCAAGGTTTGCATAGGGTGAATCAACGATGATAGCGTTCACCTGTGCTGTGGACATCAGCATTGCTGATGCACTTAAAGAAAATCCATAGAGCGCCACCTTGTGTCCCTTCAATCTTGTGTGGATATAACGAACAGCTGCCTCTACATCTTTCACTTCGTGGATGCCGACTGAGGTTATCGCTCCCTTGCTCTCGCCAAAGTACCGATGATCGTAGAGGAGTAGATGATAGCGAGGGTAGAGGAATGTCACCACAGGAAGAATGTTCCCTTTGTCGAAGGGGTAGCCATGACCAATGATGATGGTCGAGGTGGCAGAAGGCGAGGGAATGAACCACGCCCTGAGTTCTTTGTTGTCCTGTGTGAGGAGAGTGATGTTCTCGTAGGGAAGGCTGAGATCCGAGGGCTTGAGCTTTGATGTGAAACGCGGAGGGTGGATGGAGATGAAAAATTGGAGCAGTGATATGAGTATGATAACACCGCAGATGATTGCTGTGGTTTTGAGAATCGAGATTATCATCGTGATTGTCGCGTGTTTATGGTGGGGAATCGAAGAGGAAAATGGCTGTTGCTATGGCATAGTGTTTGTCATGGCTGATGCTGATGTCTGAACTGATAACCTTTTTCGTTGTGATGATGTTGAGGAATGGCTTGCCCTTTCGTGTTTTTGAAATTTCTATATCTAACCAGTCAAGATCTGAAAACACTTTTTTGCAGCTCTCTTTTGCAGCAAATAACCCTGCCAGGGTTTCTGCTTTGGTGTTTTTAAGCTCGCTGGGGTGGAAGAGCTTGCGCAATGTTTCTTTGCTGGGATGCTCAAAGCGTTTGATTTCTACAATATCACAACCCACCTTGACTTCCATCAGAGTTCCCTCACTTTTTGCTCGATGAGTTTTGCAGCGCGGAGATACGACATCTCCTTCAGAGAGAGAGGTTGTCCTATTTTTACTGTGCTCTTTCCGAACTGAGGAATATACTGGTTGATTGGAAGTACCTCAAATAAGCCTTCGATTTTTAGAGGGATAAGGGGAACATGCATGTGCAAGGCGAGGAATCCTATGCCTGGTTTGAAGGGGTTCATTACACCTGTGTGCGTTCGTCTTCCTTCTGGAAAAATGAGGATGGCATAGCCTCTGTCCAAGAGCTCTCCAGTGAATTCCAAGCTTACCTGTGTCCCTATTGTCTGTCCAAAGGGATAGGTGTTGAAGAAGAGTGCGGAAAGAAAACCTGCTGTCTTTCTCCACCATCTCTGGAAGGTATTTTTTGTCCCGATACCAAAGACAATATCTGCTGCAGCTGCAATGGCAAGAGGCCTGTGGATTTTCTTCATGAGCAGGAGGGGATCCCATGCACTTTGATGATTGCATGCGAAGATGACTGGAGAGCGAATGTTGTTCAGATGATGTAAACCTTCATAGGTCGTTCTGGTGAAGATAGAGATCATCGGCAATATCACCAGATGCAGTACTGCCCATCGCATCGCTTTGATGAGGGGGTTGAGCGGCCATGTTTTGAAGCTCGTGCGGTGAATGCGATGCTCCTGTATGATGGTGTGAAGTTCAGCAACAGTGGTTTGTGCGTTGAGGCGCATTTCCTCTATTTCCACGTTGCACTTTCTCTCTATTTCTGCGATGAGCTCAACTCTCTTCAAGGAGTCCATTCCCAGCTCTCCTAAGGTGGAGGTTACTCTGATCGGCTGTTGTGGTTTCAAGATTGTTGCGAGGATCATTGAGAGCGTGTCTCTTCCTCGTGATCTTCCTTGCGAAAATGATGGTGCACTTGTTTCTTGTGCCACTCGATACTTTTGGATTTTGCCGAGTGGTGTTTTGGGGAATGATGAAGAGGGCCAGAGACTATAGCTTGCAATCTGTTGGTGACTCAACAATTTTTTATTCGCTCTTTGAATGAGTGCTGGAAGCGATGTTTTTTTGGTAAGAATAAGGGCAGCATGAATCTTGCTGTTTTTTTCTATGACACAACTTTCTTTGACAGGAGGAAGATGATTGAGGACGTGTTCAATATCTGCTGGGTAGACATTCATGCCTGAGGGTGTGAGAATCATATCTTTGAGCCTTCCTTTGAGATATAATACACCATCCCGGAATTCTCCACTGTCCCCTGTTTTCAACCATCCATCCTGAAAGCTTTGTGCTGTTTTTTTCTTGTCTTTGTAGTAGCCTGGTGTGACATTTTCTCCCCGTACGAGTATTTCAGAGTCACTGTCGAGTTTCACTTCTATGGTTGGAGGAATCACTCCTACGCTACCTGTCTTTGCGGTAGCCAGTGTATGGAGAGAAACGACTGAGGCTGTTTCTGTCAAGCCATACCCCTGTTGAACAATAACACCATGATGTTTCCACCATTGCTCAAGTGCGGGATCAAGAGAAGCACCCCCCACTCCTATTAACCTAAACTGAAAGCCACATCGACGGCGAACTGATGACTTCTCGAACTCTTTTTTCATTGCTTCGAGAATTCCAGGAACTGTTATCACGCCATGAATTCGTTTGTTTCTGATGGTGGAGATGATACGCTGTGGTCTCATGTCGTTGAGAACATAGATACGCTGGTTGAGATGTAACAAGAGAAACAATCCGAATACTTGAGAGAAGATATGACTCAGGGGAAGGAGGTTGAGCATTCTTAGTGAAAAGGGAAAATAGATAAGAGGTGCTACTGCGTTCAGTGCTGTCGTGATATTGCGGTGTGTGAGGATGACACCTTTGGGTGTGCTCGTTGTTCCTGAGGTGTATTGTATTTCGAGGATATGATGCGGGTTGATGGAAGGGAAGGTATGAAGAGGTGGAAGTTTATTGATGAGAGTGTCTATGTTTTCAAGGTGAATGGTGTTGGCAAGGGATGAAGATAAGCCTTTATCAGCGAACATTGCTTTGGCCTTCACCTGTTTTTGTATTTTCCTCAGGAAAGTTTTATTGGTTGTGACATCAAGTGGAACAACAGTAACGCCATGAAGAATACATGCACAGTAAACAGCAATCCAGTCCAGAGAATTTTTTCCCATCAGCAGAATGCGATCTGTCTTGCGAATATGATGGGTGTGGAGGAAGGAGCGAATTTTGTTGATTTTTATCAAGAGTTCTTTTCCTGTTATGGTCATGGTACGGTAGTCTTTCTTTTGAACAAGAATAATGTCATCCGCTCTCCTCTGCAAAGCCTGCGTGATGAGGTGACAGATAGAAGGAACCTCTCTTTTCATACAGTTTTACTTTCTTTTTGCTCTATTTAAAGATTATTCTCTTCTCCCTCGATGAATGCTCTCATCTGAGGTTGGGGGATAAAAAGAAGAACACCCCGATAACAAAAGCGCTACCCGTGTTGCAGGATTCCTACAGCATCTCGGGGAGGACTCGAACCTCCTTATGGTTTTCTTTTGGAAAATGACCACATGGTTGGTCCCCACGCTTGTCGGTTTAACAGCCATGTGCTCTACCGGCTGAGCTACCGAGGCATGAGGGAAAACGAGGCTAAGCTGTTTAAAAGGATTTCTATGAAGACAGTAGGTAGGAAAGTGCAAAAGTGGGAACTGAATGAAAAATATCTTCGTTATAAGGTTTAAGCTCTTCATTTTTGAGGTATTGTAGTGCGAGAGCCTTTTGTTTTGTTCTGTAATGCTGTATCATTCCATAAATTCTCATCATATCTCTATTTT
>CAYJXC010000015.1:0-9483 GCA_964374075.1 Candidatus Woesearchaeota archaeon | reverse complement strand
CACGCAAAGTCGAGCCGAACTTCTGGATCCGCTTCTGTGTCTTCAGGGATCTGCGCTCTCGCGGTTATATTGTGAAAACAGCGCTGAAGTTTGGAGCTGACTTCCGTGTCTATGACCGTGGTGTGAAGCCTGGTGATGACCACGCACGATGGATCGTGTTTCCTGTGCACGAAGGAGATACTTTGACGTGGTATGAATTTGCTGCAAAGAATCGCGTTGCTCACTCAACCAGAAAGCGATTATTGCTTGCTATTGTGGATGAGGAGAATAGCGTGACCTTCTATGAGTGTAGATGGCTGCGCCCTTAATTATCTTCTAAACAAATGCCTCAACACAAAGAAGAAGTTTTCTTTTCTCTCGCGTATTCTTCTCCAGTAGTAGGGAAACCATTCCGTGCCGTAAGGCACATACACACGCACAGGATATCCCTCGCGCGCTAACTCTTCCTGTAAATCTCGTCGTATGCCATAGAGCATCTGAAACATAAATCGGCGTCTAGGAATTCTGTGCCTCTTGACGAAAGAGAGCGCCTGTCGAATGATCTTCTCATCATGCGTTGCAATGGCAAGAAATCTTCTCTTCCGTAAGAACAATGTCATCAAACAAACATATTGCTTGTTCGTGTCTTCCTTGTCTTTGAAAGCAATGTGCGATGGTTCTTTGTAACCTCCCTTCACCAATCGAATCGCTCCTTTCCGCTTCACAATCTGCAGTGCATCATCCATACTCCGATACAAATACGCTTGTAACGCAAGTAAGGTGTTTTTGTATTTCCTCATCAAACGAAAAAATACATCTAAAGTATCATCAGTGTAACGAGAACCCTCCATATCAATTTCTACCATAATCCCATAGCGTTTCCCTCGTTGTACAATCTGCATGGCATGCTTCAAGGCAAGCTTCTTGTCAATCGCAAGTCCAACCTGGCTCAACTTAATGGAAATATCCACCGTGCTCCGTTCCCGATGCAGCACATCAAGGATGTGGAGATAGACAGCAGTAGCACGCCGAGCTTTCCTTCTGTCAGTAACATCCTCTCCGAGGTGATCAAGGGTCGTGAGGATATTCTTTTCCTGTAAAGCACGTGCAACATGCAACGCATCCTCCACTGTTTCACCAGCAACAAAACGTCGCGCAAAAAAGACAGGAATCTTAATCATGGTGAGCGGCACGTTTCACAGCACAGGCAATCTGACGGACAACGCGCTTGTCAAAGACAGAGGGAAGAATTCGCGCCGGTGTTGGTTTCTTCACGCACGCAGCAAGCGCGCACGCAGCAGCAAGCTTCATGCGATTGGTAATGCGTGGTGCATGTGCATCCAAAGCACCGCGAAACACGCCAGGAAAAGCGAGCACATTGTTCACCTGATTCGGAAAATCGCTTCTGCCCGTGGCAATCACGCGTGCACCTCCACGGCGTGCATCAGCAGGCATAATCTCTGGAACAGGATTCGCCAAGGCAAACACAATCGGATTTCTCCCCATCACTCTGATCATCGAAGGTTTCACAATGCCTCCAACAGACAATCCAATAAACACATCTGCACCTTCCAGTGCATCGTGTAACGTGCCTCGTCGTTGTTCACGATTTGTCAATCGAGCAAGTTCTTTCTTATACTCTTCAAGATCGCGCCGCCCTCGTGATAAGATGCCTTTGCTGTCACACACCATGACGTCTTCAACCTGTTCGCACAAGCCAGGATGCTGCTCAATGCACAGGAGGAGCTTGGCAATCGCAGTACCAGCAGCGCCAGCGCCACTGACCACGACCTTCAAGTCAGCGAAGGATTTCTTGACAACGCGTGCTGCGTTCAGCAACCCAGCAAAAATAACAAGAGCAGTGCCATGCTGGTCATCATGCATCACAGGAATACCAATGTTCTGCAGTCGTTCCTCAATCTCAAAGCATTTGGGAGTGCTGATATCCTCCAAGTTAATGCCGCCGAACACCGGCGCCACTGCCCGCACGACCTTCACAATCTCATCTTCATCCTGGGTGCTCAAGCAAAGAGGAAATGCATCAATGTTGGCAAGGGTTTTGAACAAGAGCGCCTTCCCTTCCATCACCGGCAGTGCTGCTTCAGGTCCAAGATTGCCCAATCCTAAGACGCGTGACCCATCACTTACAATTGCGACAGTATTGCCCTTGCCCGTGTACAGGAAGACATCTTCTTTGTTCCGTGCAATGGCGCGTGCCACCTCTCCAACTCCCGGCGTATACAGAAGGCTTAATAAACGACGATTGACTCTGATCTTCGGCCGAATCTCCAATTTTCCCTTCAACTGTTTGTGAAGATGCAATGCAGATGTCATGATGCCCTTCCAACAAGGTGATGCAAACTCAACACTCGATCAAGTGTTTTTTTATCAAGAAGTTTTTTCTGGAGCACAAGCTCGCGAACTGATGCATTACTCCCGTACGCCACCTGAGCAATCTCAGCAGCTCGCACATAGCCAAGGTAAGGTGTCAACGCCGTTACAATAATGGGATTTCTTTCTAAATACTCTCTGCATCGCTCAGGATGAGCTTCAATCCCCATCACGCATTTCACCGTAAACGCAGCGACACCATTGCTCAAAATGTCAATCGATTGCAACAACGCATACGCAGCCAACGGCATCATGACATTCAGTTCCAGTTGTCCAGCTTGGCCGCATAACATGATAATGGTGTCATTCCCAATCACTTGAAAACCCACCATATCAAGCATCTCTGCCATGCTGGGATTCACTTTCGCAGGCATCATCGAGGATCCAAGTTGCACTGCTGGTAAGGAAAGTTCATTCAGTCCTGTAGCAGGTCCCGAGCTGAGCAAGCGAAGATCGTTTGCAATTTTGATAAGATTCGTAGACAACACTCGTAACGAACTGCTCACTATCAAAAGTGCATCCAGACTCTGTGTGCCTTCAAAGAGATTTCGTGCATGTCGAAAAGGTGCTTTGGTTGTTGCACGCACCTCCTTCAACACGAGACCTTGAAAGTGTGGTGTGGTGTTCACGCCGCTCCCGATGGCAGTCCCTCCAAGATTGAGCTCAAGCAAATGCAATGAGCTCTCATGAAGATGGTGAATATCTTTTTTCACATTTTCAGCATAGGCGTTGAACTCCTGTCCTAAGGTCATGGGCACCGCATCACGCAGATGTGTTCGTCCGCTCTTCAGCACATGTCTCCATTGAGTTGCCTTCTTTCTCAACGCATGTTCCAATTGAAAGAGGCGCGGCAGCAGCTGATCACGAATCTGAAGATACGCCGCAATGTGAATCGCACTGTGAAACACATCATTGGTCGATTGCCCTAAATTGACATGGTCATTCGGATGAATAATATCATATGCTCCTTTCGGTTTTTTCAATAAGGTGAGTGCACGATTCGCAATCACTTCATTCACATTCATATGCGCTGATGTGCCAGCGCCAGCCTGAAACACATCGACAGGAAATTCCACATCAAGCTTTCCTTGCATAATCTCCCCACACGCCTTGATGATAACGTTCCCCCTTGTTTTATCAAGTCGTCCCTCGTACATATAGGCGTGTGCTGCTGCTTTCTTAATCAAGGCAAGAGCGTGAATCAAACACGATTGTAATCGTAACCCACTGATAGGAAAATTCTCAAGTGCCCGCTGTGTTTCTATGCCATAGAAAGCCTGTGCAGGAACCTTCTTTATTCCTAAATAATCTCGCTCAACACGATATCCTCTCTTTCCCATAAGATTCTTTTAAGAAGACCTCATTTAAATGCTTTCGCTTAGGATCTCATTTATAAAAAACTTTATTAAATCACCTTCAAACAACCTTCAAAGGCCTCGTTAAGCTCATGATGGAAGCAGAGCTGAGACAAACTTAAAGAATTTTTAGAAAAGAATCAAAGAAAAGACCTATGCAGCAGCGACTTATAGATTCATAAGATCTTTTCAACTGCACCTCCAATAGAAATCTTCCATAGCTTTCGTAATTTTTCTAGCGTTAAATTTATATAAGATAAAGAATCAATAATTCTATGCAAACGAGAGGTGTCATCACAGTTCTTATCTTGGTTATTAGTATAGCATTCTTTACTCAGTTTTCAAGCTTTTCTTCATCACCACGTGAGTACTTTCAGTCCATACCTCGTTCATCTTTCCCACATAGTGAAGAAAGCGATACTCCTCATTCTCTCGTTGATATGAAGGTAATCTCGGATGTGGATGTTCAATAACAGCTGTCATCTTAATACAAACACACGCACTCGCTAAATCCAGAACGTAAGGCATCCTGTTTCGAAGCAAAGACAATCTGATGCATGAAATTCATGCCGCGTGCAAGCAAGCAGTCTGGTGCATGTACTTCGCGTGTTTCTCTGTTTCCAATGCACTGCATGACACGTGGCTGTCTCTGTTGGAAAGCTTGGCGCATCAGTACTCGTTCTAATCGTTCAATGCGTTGCAACAGTTCGTGTTGTTTATTCTGTAAAGCAATCATGTCATTCTGCACAAAATGAAAGGAATGTTGCAGTTTTCGGTCAAGCTGATTAAAATTCATGGTATTACTCCTTCCCTCTTTTGCTGTCATGATCATGTCTATCGGCAAGAAGTTCACAGGTCACACCTAAAGTCCGAAGTGCGCCGTAAGCAGGGCATTGCGGTTCTGGAAGGGCAACTATTCCCCAGACCAAATCTTCAGGGATTATTTCTCTACGTTGATAAACAGCAGCATGATCAGCAGCAGCGCGCATTACAAGGTGATAACGGTTCTCAGATGAATAAGATTGCTGTCCCGGCAAGACAAATTCTTCAAGAATTCTTCTCACATGAATGTAACTCTGGTTCACCAGACCACAGAGATTGAAATTTCTGCCTTCTCCCTCTCCTAAGTGAAGCAATCCGAAGAGAAGATGCTCAGGTCCAAGAACATTATGGTGTAGCTCCTGTGCTGCATGGCGGGCTAGCTGAAGAACATACGCGCTTTTTCGATTCAATGTAATGGGGGTATCTGCCATAGAGCAATAAAAAATATCCCACTTTTTAAATCTTTCTAAATTGAGTACTACAAAGTAGCTACCATAATCTTCAGAAAATTCTCCTAAAAATTCGGAAAATTTCCGATTTAATTTCCGAAAAATATATAAAGCTGGATTCTTCGTAAGCTCCTAATGATGCAGTTAAACATAGGTTCAAAGGGAGAAATTGTCATTCCGAAGAAGATTAGGGAACAATTCGGCTTAGTGAAGCAAAGAAAAGTGATGCTTGAAATTAAAGACAAAATCATTTGCATCCACCCTTCTTTTGGGGAGGAAGATACTATCAAAAAATGCGAAGAACGCGCTAAAAAATACAATCTCAAGGCTTCTGACTTAATCTACGGCGATAAACTGTATGAGGAGATCTTCTGATGTACCTTGATGCTAACTTCATCGTCTTTGCCTACTTGCTGGCAGACAAACAAGCAACGCACGCACGAAATATTCTCAGAGAGATTGTTGGAGGAAAACGCGCTATCACATCCTCTCTTGCCTTAGATGAAGTAATGTGGGTCATATTAAAAAAAAAGTTGGGGCATGAGATGCGTCATATTATCGAAGAGGTATACAAGACAAAAAATGTGGAAGTGAAAGAAGTTCCTTCAGCCACCCCTTTGCGTGCTCTTGACATCATGGAAAAGCATAATCTTAAGCCACGGGATGCATTTCATGTTGCCATAATGGAGCATTTCGGTGCGAAAGAAATAGTCTCGGATGATGCAGATTTTGATAGAGTTCCCGGAATTCAGAGGATAAAAATAGGGTAACAAAAACTTTTATATAATCTTATCCTTCATGGTGGGGTATGCAACCGCTCTATGACAAGGTGATCACCTACATCAGGACGAACGGTCCCTCGCTTCCCATCCAGATTGCCAAGGTCATGGAAAAAGATACCTTCTATGCAGGTGCTATCCTCTCTGATCTGCTAGCAAAGAAAATGCTGCGCATCACCACAGCAAAAATTGGAGGAAGCCCGCTCTATTATCTTCCTGAACAGGAAGCACAACACTCCAAACTTTATGCTCATTTACCGATGCGGGAAAAGGAAGCCTATAGTTTTCTAAAAGAAAGGAAAGTGCTCAAGGATAATGAGTTGCAACCAGCCATTCGTTTTGCGTTGCAGATGTTGAAAGACTTTGCTGTCCCTTTCGAACACAAGAATGAAAGAATGTGGAGATGGCATTTGACGTCTGAACAGGAAGCACAGAACATCGTGTCTCCACCACAACTTGTGATACAACAGCAAGTGATGCAGCCAATATCTCAACAACAGGTGCAGCAAACATTGCAGAAACCATCGAAACAAACAATACCAGATGCTTTTACTGAAAGTATACATCACTATCTGAAAGCGCATAATCTTGTGATAACAGAGCACCTTTCCCAAAGGAAAAATAAGGAGCTCATAGCAACAGTTAGTGTGCCTTCGGCGCTCGGGGCGTTGGAAATGTTGTTGGTGGCAAAAAACAAGAAAAAGATTACCAATAACGATCTCTCTCTCGCTCATCAAAAGGGCCAGGTAAAAAAACTCACGACAATTTTTCTAACAACAGGTGAAATAGGAAAAAAATCAGAGCAGCACATCGAAAAGAATTTAAAAGGTCTTCTCTTGTTCAGAAAACTATGAAAAAGAGGCCCTTCTTCAGCGTAGGATTCCTTCTCCTGTTGCTGATAACACCAACGCAGGCAGCCGTTGATAGCATTTATGAATATTTGAGAAAGATGGATGCAAACTATGAAGTCGTTCTGGGAGCAAAAGGAAAGAGCGGCGATAGCCTTGCAGCTGCAGACATTGTCGTGGCCTTGAAGAAGCATCTGAACATGGACATCGAGCCAGTCATTGAAAATGCAACGCACGTCTACACCAACAAAATCCTCATCGGTCATCCCTGTGAGAACTCGCTCATTCAGCTCAGCTGCGAACAATGGCCCTATGACGAGGGGGTGGGGATGATCAAGATGATGGGAAATGACCTGGTCATCACAGGAACAACCATGGATGACAGGAGAAGAGCAGCCAAGGTCATCGCTTATTTCAAGGACTATCAGCAGCTCAAGCAAACCAAAGAGCTTCTGGTGCTGGGAGAGACCCTCAAGAGAGAGGACTTTGAATTCCAGCCAGTCAAGAAAGAATCTGAATTTGTCTGCGGAGATACTCTTTGTGAGATAGGCGAGAAGATCTCATGCCCGGCAGATTGCGCTCAGATCAGTTGTTATAAACTCTGTCAAGAGAAGCAGTTTGCTGATGCTGCCTGTCGTGATCCTCCGAGCAATGTGAATCTTCCCTTTTGTTTGCCTGATGAGGTGAATCAAGGTGCAGGATACTGCGGAGGAGAGAAGGTATGTTGCTGTCAAGCAACACCCCCACAAGGACAAGAAACAAAATCCCAGCCTTCCCAACAACAACCACGGGAAGAGAAGCTTCCCATTTTCATCGTCATCTGGCGGTGGCTGAAGGAATTATTTGCAGTACTGTTCTAGATCACGATACAACCACACGCCCACGCCAACAGCACAGAGCAGAACAATGCCCATGCCAAGATATAGCGTAGGTGTGAACGAAGAATCCACTTCCCGTACAGTTGTCTCAAAAGAACTGCAGGTGCTGTTGAACGCATCAAAGGCAAGTGTCATCAAAGACAGAGTAGCATCACGCACCGCATGCCGTGGCAGTGCAGCATCTCGCGTTGTGACCCACGTCCCCCATGTCTTCCCCTGTTCCGTTCCCGTCATGATCGCTTCTGCAAGAGCGAAGGAGTTCACAGGACAATCCGCATAATCATACTCCCGTGATGCCTGGTCTTCATACTGTTTGTGAAGCGCATAGGGCTCTCCACTAATGCTGTGCGGAGCAGAAAAACTGTCTGTAAGATAATGGCTCGCAATGCCGAAGCTCAAGCTCGCATGCGAATAACCCTCCTGAGCAAGAGAGGAGCGTGTGGATTGCAACCAGCGTTCTGCTTCAGGCAATGATCTGGGGAATCCATGCTTCTGATAATCTCGAAATACTTTGTCAGGCATGATGCTTCCTTCTGCCATACGTTCCACAGAAAGTTCTTCGCGAAGAGCAGGATCCAAACGATAATACACACTCGTCACCATCGCCTCGTGCGTGTCCCAGTTCCACGCGACAGCGCTCTGCATCATCAGCAGTGCAACAACAAACAAGATGCTCCGCATAAAGAAAAGAAAGCACGTCTGTTTAAAAAAGTTTGTTCCTAAAATTCTATCTTTTCTTTCAAAACCTTGATATGATCTTTCAGTTTTTGCTCTTTTTTCAGGAATTTTTCCAGTCTCTCCCGATGTTTTTTCTCCAAAAACTCCTCAGCTTCCGGAGAAGGTGGCACAATGCTGCGGAAAATCTTGAAGAAGAGATAGAGCACGACAAAAAGCAGCACAACGGTAACAGCGGTATGACGGTCAAAGGGAATATGGGAATACACGCTGATAGTGGCAAGAAAGGCAAAGAACACAATGACCAAGGTGCTGCTCAAGAAAAAGGAGATGCGTTTCGAGATGGAATGGAAGAAATCAATAAAGAAGAGGCTGATGGCCACCAGCAGCACACCACCAACAATGACTGATTTGTAAAACGCTTCACCCCCTACAACAAGAATAGCTTCATACCCATACCTGCTGATGATATGCCTCATCAAATCAACCGTCACAAAAATCAGCACAATGCTGTTGCCATACGCAGATTCCCATCCCAATTCTTCGTGGCGATGCCTTCCAAAGTACATTTGTATCAGGAGAAGGGTGATCACGAGGGGTGCTAACGCCCATATCACCTCTTTCTGGTCAAGGGGAACCCTCACCATCTCAAGAAAGCGGGGATAGAGATAATCCTGGACATACGCTGCTGCAGCAGGATACGCCACCTCTTGAAAATACTGAAGCATGCGAAAAAGAGAACAAGCGATTATAAAAACGTTTGCTTCATATGTACGTGTTTAGCTCCCCCGATCAGAGGCAAATTTAACCTCCG
Organism: Candidatus Woesearchaeota archaeon; assembly: GCA_964374075.1. Lineage (GTDB taxonomy): Archaea > Nanobdellota > Nanobdellia > SCGC-AAA011-G17 > UBA489 > CAYJXC01. The sequence goes on along the minus strand of CAYJXC010000015.1, from coordinate 493 downwards.
TTCCACTGAAAACTTTTAAGAAAGTGAAAAAATAAGGCTAAAATGAGCTTCGTTTCAAAAACAGCTAAACACGTACCTTCATATAGTGTGCAAAGCCATCAAAACCAGAACATTTTTATACAAGAAAGAGTTTGAATATAATATGCCACAAAAGAAAAAAGAGGATCCATTACTTCTTGATAAAATTACTGCAATCATCTTCACGCTTATTGCACTCATGCACGTCTTGCGTGTCTTCTACCAATGGCAAGCACGCATTGGTCTCTTCACTGTTCCGTTCTCGTGGAGTTTCATCGCGGTGATCATTGCAGGCGGATTGGCATTGTCCTTCTGGAAGCGCGTGCAACTCCATTCTTCCAGTAGATAGGAAAGTAAATTGATTTAAGAGATAGTATGGCTCTATTAATAAAATTTTATCTTTACTTCTCACTGATTTTTAAGAAAATTTTAGAGAGATTTAAATTTTAAGTTACATTTTAACAGAAATAACCAA
>CAYJXC010000014.1:0-9579 GCA_964374075.1 Candidatus Woesearchaeota archaeon | reverse complement strand
TTCCATGCCTTCATCAAAGGGTGCATTTATGTAGGCTGATGTTGTTCCTCTTGGGTGGATGTCTATAGTAACCTTTGCCATGTCTTTTTTGGTGTTGTGATGGTTTATAAATCTTTTTCTTTGTTACATCTTTAAAGTAGTTACTTTTTCTAAGCTCAATCTTTATAAAGTTAACTATAGTTAATTCTTCTATGGTACACCGTTTGTTACTCCACCCCCAGGAAATTGAGGTCTTTTATATTTTGCCAGCTCTGCGGCGACAGCTTGTCCTCTTCATGAAAGAACGCGGATTGAAACAGAAGGAGATAGCCAAACTGCTTGAGATCAATGAAGCAGCCATCAGCCAATATGTGAGCGGTAAGCGAGGGCATCAGATTGAGTTTGGGGGAAGAATTGTGGAGGAGATTAAAGCATCTGCGCAACGCATCAGCAACCAAGCCACCCTCTTGATGGAGATGCAGCGATTATTGAAAGCCATTCGTGAGAGCAAGGCATTGTGTGAGACTCATCGAAAGTTCTCGTCTGTTCCGGTGGGATGCGACCCGATTGTGATGGGATGCGTGGAGAAGGAGGATTTAGTTTATGTCACGGCAAAAAGTTGATGTGGTGATTGACCGATCGCGGTATGAAGAAGCGAATCCTGACAGATCTGTCTATGTGGCCAAGCCTGGGTTGACACGCGAACTGGTGGTTGAAATTTCGAAACAGAAGAACGAGCCAGAATGGGTGCTGCAGAAAAGATTACAAGCTTTTGAACTGTTTGAAAAGACATCGATACCGACATGGGGGCCGGATTTGAGTAAGTTAGATCTGAACAGTATTGTGTATTTTGTGAGACCTGATGCACAAGAATCCACACGATGGGAAGATCTTCCTGAAGATATTCGTAGAACGGCCGAGAGGATTGGTGTGCCAGAAGCTGAACGAAGAGTTTTAGGTGGCGCTGGTTTCCAGTACGACTCAAGTGTTCTGTATCATAATCTAAAAAAGGATTTACCAGAAAAAGGTGTAATCTTTGAGAATATGGATGTAGCTGTGCAGAAATATCCTGATCTTGTAAAGAAGTATTTCATGACAAAATGCATCCCTATCAATGACCACAAGTTCATCATGCTTCATGGTGCAGTGTGGAGCGGTGGAACGTTTATCTATGTGCCACCGAATGTGAAGGTTGAATTGCCACTGCAGGCTTATTTCAGGATGAACGCACAAAGTGGCGGACAGTTTGAGCATACGTTGATTATTGCCGATAAGGGGAGTGAGATTTCATATATTGAGGGCTGCTCCTCTCCAAGATTTGAGAGAGATGGGCTGCATGCGGGGTGTGTAGAACTCTTTGTGATGGAAGGGGCAAAGATTCGCTACATGAGCATTGAGAACTGGAGCAGAAACACCTACAATTTGAATACGAAACGCGCTATTGTGGAGAAGAATGGACGAGTCGAATGGCTTAATGGAAATTTAGGAAGCGGGTGTACGATGCTCTATCCCTGCAGTGTCTTGGTTGGTGAAGGTGCAACATCAGACAGTTTGGGTATTGCGTTTGCAGGACCTGGGCAGAACCAAGACACAGGATCAAAGGTAATTCATGCTGCACCTTACACGAGTTCTGTCATTCGAGCCAAGAGCATTAGCAAAGGCGGAGGCATCTCAACCTATCGCGGCTATGTGAAAGTAATCAAGAAAGCACAGCACACCAAAAGCAGCGTCACGTGTGACGCTCTCCTCATTGACAATCAGTCAACATCCAACACCTATCCCCTCATGAAGATTGACACCAATAAAGTAGATATTGTTCATGAGGCAACCGTTGGCAAGATTGGCGATGAAGAAATCTACTATCTGATGAGCCGGGGATTAACCAAAGAACAAGCGATGCAAGTTGTGGTGAGCGGGTTCATTGAAGCGGTGGTGAGAAGCTTGCCTTTGGAATATGCAGTTGAACTGAATAAGCTGATTGAACTCGAGATGGAGGGTGTGGGATAAACGGAGTGTGATGGGAGTTGTGTTATGATGACCAAACAAACAGTGCTGCAGCTTGCAGAGAAGCATCAGGAACCAGAATGGCTTGTTCAGAAAAGACTTCATGCGTATCAGCAGTTTACCAGCTTGCCCCTGCCGTCTTTTCAGTACGGGTTAGGAATGTTCTTGGATTCCTCACGACTGTCCTTTGATGCCCTTGATCCTTTAGGAGCCCAGGATGAGACGATTATTACTGCTGATCCTGCTGTCGAGGTGATGCCATTACCGGAGGCCCTACAGAAATATCCTCAACTGATGAAAAATTCGTTGATGAGTTGTATGAAGATAGAAGACAAAGTGATGGCTCTTCATGCGGCATATTCTACCTCTTGTCTTGTCATCCGCGTACCACGCGGTGTTCGTGTGGAACAACCAGTGATGATACACTTACGTTCCACTACAGCAACGAGCCTTCGGCATGTGCTGGTGATTGCAGAGCCCGAGAGCAACGTGACGATTGTTCATATGGCAACACCGCGCCAAGAAGGATTTGCATCCTGTGTTGTTGAGGTTCTTGCCCGCGAGCATGCCCTTGTCAAATATGTTGACCTCACTCGCCATGCACCAAGAAGCAAGTCTTTTGCTGCGAGATATGCACGGGTCGAACGCGATGGCATGGTGCAGTGGATTGATTGTTTCTTGCAAAGTGGATTTATGAAATCAACCTTCGTCACCTCGTTGGAGGGGGAGGGTGCTTCAACGACAACGCATAGCTTGTTCATGGGCGATAGAGAGCAACAGATGGACATTGATATTCGCGTCCTTCATGTGACTTCTCATACTACCAGCAGGCTCGTGACGCATGGTGTCTTAGGCGGCAAGGCCAAAGCAGTGTGCCGAGGATTGATTAAGATACAGCCATCTGCCGTTGGGTGCGATGGATTCCAACAGCAGCATACCTTGTTGCTGAGCGAGGATGCAGAAGTCGATCCGGTTCCGATGTTAGAGATTCACCACGATGATGTCACGTGCAGCCATGCCACAACCGTCAGCGATATTGATGACGAGAAACTGTTTTATCTCATGTCCCGCGGACTCGATGAAGCAAGTGCACGACGCAGTATCGTTGAAGGGTTTGTCACACGCATCCTTCATGAGATTCCGGAGGCAGCACACACACTGGTCAAACCTTTGATTGAACAGCGATTGCAGGAGTTATAAGATGCTCACGAAAACAACAGCACTTGATGTGGAGAAGATTCGCCAAGACTTTCCGCTCTTGCAGCGAGAGATTCATGGACAACCTCTTGCTTACCTTGACAATGCGTCTACAACACAAAAACCCATCACCGTGCTGGAAAGCATGGAGCGCTATTACACGTTGTACAATGCCAACATTCACCGTGGTGTGTACCAACTCAGCGAGGAAGCTACTGCTGCGTATGAACAGGTACGCCAAAGGGTTGCTGATTTCATTCACGCTGCGTATGAAGAGATCATTTTTACGCGAGGAACCACTGAATCATTGAATTTACTTGCTTCTTCCCTTGGGAAGACACTCAAGGAAGGCGATGAAATTATCTTAACAGAAATGGAGCACCATAGCAATCTCGTCCCTTGGCAACAGCTTGCGAAGGAAAAGAAGCTTGTTGTGAAGTTTATTCCTGTTGATGCAGGGGGAAGATTGGATCTTGAGGCTGCGAGGAAGATGATCACAAACAAGACAAAGATCGTTGCTGCAGTGCATGTTTCTAATGTGCTAGGAACAATTAATCTTGCTGAGGAGCTGCGCGCGCTCGCGCATCATCATGGTGCTTTGTTTGTTGTTGATGGGGCGCAGGCAGTGGCGCATCTGCCTGTTGATGTCAAGGCACTGAACTGCGATTTCTATGCTTTCTCCGGACACAAAATGTATGGACCGACAGGGATTGGGGTATTGTATGGAAAGAAACACTTGCTGGAACAGCTGCCTCCCTTCTTGTTTGGCGGTGATATGATTCGTGAGGTAACGTTTGAGCAGAGCACGTGGAACGATGTACCGTGGAAGTTTGAGGCTGGCACGCCCAACATTGCAGGCGTGATTGGATTGGGCATGGCGATTGAGTACCTGAAGCGAACAGGCATGGAGAACATCCGCGATTATGAAGAGGAATTAACTGCGTATGCACTCGCACGACTTCAGAAGGTGCAGCACGTTCAGGTGTATGGACCTTCTTCGCCTCAGCACCGTGCTGGAGTTTTGTCTTTTAATGTGAAAGGAATTCATTCTCATGATCTGGCAACGCTCTTGGACCGGGAGGGGATTGCGGTGCGCGGTGGGCATCACTGTGCGATGCCGTTGATGAGAGTGTTGAACATCATAGGGAGCACGCGGGCTAGTTTTGGTGTATATAACACAAAAGAAGAAATTGATCGCTTGATTGCAGCTATTGAAAAAGCGAAGAGAGTGTTTTGTCTATGATTAACCGAAACCAGATTGGTGAAGGACCACTGACAGAAGAACAGGAGATTTACCGAGAGAATATTCTTGATCACTACAAGCATCCCCGTCATACTGGAGTGTTGAAGGAGTATTCCCACCGCCACCGCGAATTGAACCCTTTGTGCGGAGATGAGATTGAGGTGTTTTTGAAGTTGAATGGAACCCAGATTGTGGAGGAGGTGGCATTTGTAGGCAAAGGATGTGCGATCAGTCAGGCATCCATGTCGATGCTGACAGAGAAGATCACACACCTACCTGTCGAACACGTGAAACAGATGACAAATGATGATGTGTTGGAGATGTTAGGTATTCCGATTGGCGTGGTGCGCATGAAATGCGCCTTGCTCGGGTTGAAAACCATTCACAACAGTTTAGGAGGAGAGAGATGACACATACCTTAGAAATCAAGGGTCTTCATGTGGCTGTGGACGGCAAGGAGATTGTGAAGGGAGTGTCTCTCATGTTGCACACAGGAAAGGTCTATGCCTTGATGGGGCCGAATGGTTCTGGGAAGAGCAGTTTGGCACATGCATTGATGGGGCATCCCCGCTATACCATCACCCAAGGAAAGATTCTGGTGGATGGAGAAGATGTTACCTCTTTACCGGCGAACGAGCGAGCGAAGCGAGGATTGTTCTTGTCCTTTCAGTATCCTGTGGAAGTGAGCGGGGTGGCACTGGGAAATTTTTTGAGGTTAGCATATAACTCTCTCACTGGAAAACAAGTTTCTGTGGTGGATTTTCATAAGCTCCTGAAAGAGAAGATGGTTGCTCTTGGCATGGACAGCTCCTTCAGCAAGCGCTCCCTGAATGAAGGATTCTCCGGCGGGGAGAAGAAGCGGGCTGAGATTCTGCAGATGAGTGTGCTGCAACCGCGCTTTGCCCTTCTTGATGAAACAGATTCAGGTCTTGACCAAGATGCTTTAAAAATTGTAGCGTCCGGCATCAACACGATGAAAGGACCATCCAGAGCAATTTTTCTGATTACTCATTATTATCGTTTCCTTGAATACATCACGCCCGATGAAGTGCAGGTGATGCATGATGGGAAGATCGTGAAAACAGGGGGAAAGGAATTGGCATTACAGATTGAGAAAAATGGATATGATTTCCTTCCCCAGAAGGTGGTCGCATGATCACCAAAGAACAAGCGATTGCTGCATTGAAAACCTGCAATGATCCTGAATTAGGAATTGATGTGTGGACGTTGGGATTGATCTATGCACTGGATGTTTCGCAACAGAAAGCAGATATCACAATGACCTTCACTTCGCCCATGTGCCCGTATGGACCATTGCTGGTGGAGCAGATCAAGACTGCGGTGAAGAGAGCTGGAGCACAAGAGGTGACGATTGAAATTGTGTTTGACCCGCCGTGGCAGCCCAGCGAAGAGGTCAAAGAACTCTTAGGGATGGCTAGGTACTAATGGTGCTTGGTTCATCGTGTCCGGATTGCGGGGCGACACTGCATGAAGGAGAACACCACTTTATCGATGGGGAGTATGTTGTGAAATATTGCAAAAAGTGTGGGTTTCGATTGGAAAAACCTTTGTGATTATGTTTTTTTCTTGTTTCACTTTGCCTGCTTATAGTTAAGTAAAGACTGTAAAATAGACATAGATGAATATATCTGTGTTATTTCTTTCTTTTATTATATAATCGAGTTTATTTTAGTAAATCTTCTTATTATTTTTTTATTAATATCTTGCTGTTTCAATGCGTCTATATATTTCTGCTTGCTCGACTGCGTCTTCAAGAGCATTGTGTGTATGTGGCCTACCTGAAAGAAGGTTTTTAGGCATTTGACTCTTTCGAGTGTCTGACCATGTTGTGCCGAATTTTCCTTTGTAAAGGGATTTGATGTCTAATGCATTAGCACCAAAGGGATTTCTTCCAATAAAACTATGGAAGTACCAATTTACAAACATCCAATCAAAAGGGGCATTAAAACCGACAAAGACTGATCTTTTTTCGCCAGCACACTCTTCTACCCAATCAGCAAAATCGCGCATGGCATATATGGGATCCTCTCCTTTTTTTTCGAGAACGTCAAGTACCTTTAAAGGATCAAACGAGGAATGAGGGGGATCATAGACTGGATTTTCTTTCAGGTCTTGCAAACATAGTAACCCTTTCGCCGCCACTTGGATGGCATCTCGCTCGTATGCCCGCGAGATAGGCCGGAGTTCCCGATAAAAAGTCGAATGAGGATTGTCGACGCAACATGCCCCGAAAGAGATCATACTATAAGGGTAAGGGACTGGACCTGTGGATTCGACATCAACAGAAATATATCGTTCTTGCGTGCTTTTCATTATGTATTCTGGTTCTTTTCGGCTTTATAAATATTCTTAATTTTACTACTTTGAAGTTGTATTAAATAGAAAGCTTTATAAAGAAGAATGTGTTTGTTTTAACAAAGGAGGATGGGAATGACAGACTACACTCTTTACGATCCGATCTTCGTAGCAGCAATTCTCTCTGGACTTGAGGGGATGGAGCACATAGATCATAATAGTGCCTATCTCATTGGCGGCGGAGCTATACAGTTTTATACATTCTCACCTACATTAGTCCGCCCTACTCTTGATGCTGATATTCAAACGCGTGATGCTCTTCCCAAATTTCTTCGATTGCAATGGGGACAAGCAGCTTTAGACCAGCTGAAGAAGCGAGGATATCAAGGATCTTATCGGAAGGCACGAAGTGGAGCGGAAATTAAACTCGCTCTTTCAGAAGGAAAACTTCCTTTTTTTCTTCATTTGGATGTTTATACTCAGACATATGCACAACAGCATCGCCAAGAAGTTGAAGAGGCTTTTGAACGCCGAAGACCCTTGCCCTTAGAAGGGCGAATTGAAGGTATTCCCTACTCAATCCAAGCGCCTGAAGACTTACTTTCAAATAAACTTAAACGCCCTTTATATGCGATTCAACGACAACGTTTATGCCCTGAAGATGTTGATATTGTGCATGCTGTTGCAGCTGGATGTTTAGACGATGTGGATGTTGGTGATTTAGAAGAACGTCTTCAAGATACTATGACGCTTCGCAATATGGGCATGGAAGAGATTACCCGACATGGATTTGAACATGCGACAAAACTCTTTGATCGTTATAAAGACCAAAAAGATATTTATGACATTTTAGTTTTGATAGCGTCTGATCGACAAAATAAAATATTTGAAGACTCACGCATTATACGTTCAAATGTTCAACAGTATCTTCCAGATCTTACACATTTTAACGAAGGTTAAGAAGGGAAGCGAAGGGAATTGTGAATAATTGTTTTGAGGGTAAAGAATGACATTGGACATTTTTGTGGGATTTGAAGAAAAACCTGTTGGTTTGGAAACCTTTATCATTTGATCTCACAAAGAGCGCAACATCTTTGACGCCTTTTATCTTCTTTTTCTTCTAAAAAAAGATTCGTCGAAAATATTTGGTCCATCGAATCCCGTGCTCAAAGGTTCTGACTCTTCCCTAAAATCCCTTCTCGCTTTTAGGCGAGCTTTTTCTTTAACATACTCTTCATGCATTGTTTTGTCTTCTTTTGTTTCTTTCATTTTAGATATTTTTGAGATTTGCTTACAAGTTAGAGATCAATAATTAATTTTCTCTTGCCTTCTGGGTAGATGGTGACTTTCTCATCTGGCTTGAGGTTGAGGCTATCAGCGATAGCTTTAGGAATTCTGAGGAGCACGGAGTTTCCAGATTTCCACAACCTTACTTCTTTTCGTTGGACACCCCACACACCTGCTTGTTTTAATTTTTTTTCGACAATTTCCATGCTTTCTTCTGGGAAGTATTCTTCTCCACATTTGGGGCATGCTTCTATATCCAAGGTGCCGCAATCTACTTCGTCTATCACGATTCGTTCTCTTTTCCATTCAACTTTCCCGCCGCAGGGGCAGGGGTAATTGAGCTTTTCTATCGTCTTAGTCCACCACCGTGATGGGATAAATCTTTCTTATATTGTTTACCCTAAATTCTCGGTAGATAACTTTGAACCATCTGAATTCAGCAATGACCGAACTATCAGTTCTGATGTGTTTTGGGCCTTTTTGGACAGCTTCTTTGATATTATCTTTTGTTATTCCGCGAAGCTTCATTCGATCGAAGATATGATCTGATCTTCTCTGAGTATCTTCGTGTTCTTTGATATTCTTGAGCGCAATATTGATTTTGATTTCTGTCATTTTTAGAGTATATAAAAGTGTATATTTTTGGTACGTGTTTAGCTCCCCCGATCAGAGGCAAATTTAACCTCCGTTCCACTGAAAACTTTTAAGAAAGTGAAAAAATAAGGCTAAAATGAGCTTCGTTTCAAAAACAGCTAAACACATACGGTAAAAGGGGTGAAAAAGCAAGGAGTGATTTCGGAAGAAGAGGGGCAAAGTATGAAAGCTCTACGAAGAAATGGTTTTAATTCGGAAATTCCTCTGACAATTCCGGAAGCCATAAAATGGCAGGTAATGTATATTATGTGAACTTTTAGAGGTTAATACTATAAATTTATGATTTTTGCTTAAATGTTTTAGGTTTTAGAAGAGGTAAGTTTATATGTTTTTCCGGCTTCATCAGCGAGATGCGCTGGGGATGGCTTGTTGGGTATGGGATTCTTGGAGCTGTTCTTGTGGGAACTGGGGCATGGCACAATGCTCTTGTCTATTTTTCTCCTCTTCCTCAGGAGATGCGGCGTGACCGTCATATGGACCAGTACCATCGTTTCGAGGGATATCTAAGTCCCTTTACCATTCTCGATCTTCAGGTTGAGCAGAACGTACGCTCCTTAGCATTTGAGAATATTTTACCTGTGCTGAAGCATCATTCTCCTACGTTGGAGGGGTATCTTGACGCAATGGGGGAGATCACTTCATTGGATTTTCATATTGATGAGAGTTTGAAGGGGAAACCCTTTGACCTTTATGATGATTGGCAGGGTGCATCCCAGGATGCACACTTGTGTACACGCGATTCTTTTAATATTGTCTTTTCTTCCTATGGACTGCATACTGATCCTGTGCAGGATGAGACAGGATTCTGGATTGATGTTTGGAGTACTCAAAAGTTTTAATTTTTGTGTCAAGAACCACCGGTCACAGACCGGTGGCATGTTCATGACGCGAACATGAAC